>CAZFWZ010000014.1:0-36428 GCA_964522765.1 uncultured Caulobacterales bacterium
CTAAAGGCGTCTTCTCTCGAGCCGCCGTTTGCGTAGCTGGCGGTGTTTGGACGGATATTGGCGCAGAGGAGGTATTGGTTTTGGAGCTGTCTTGTCCGCCGCAAGCGGTCAACAAAAGGGCAGCGCTAAGATAGGGTAAGTGTTTAATCACGGGAAGTTTTTGAAACATGTCTAATCCTTTGAGCGTGCGCGCAAAATAGCTTGTAAACACTCTTAACGCGATTTCGCTTGATTAATAAGAGGTTAACCCGGATAATGGGGGCGAAAGCGTTGTAAATCAATATAAATAAAGCACGTTTTTCACGTATTAGAGTAACACAAATAGGGGGAAACTATGGATATTGTAAGTTTAGTTATCGGGCTAGCATCTGGAGCTGCCGGCGGTAACGTCGCGGGTAAAGTCATGAATTCAGGCATGGGGACTTTGGGTCGCAGCCTAACGGGTATAGTCGGAGGAACAGGCCTTGCCGCTGTGACGTCAATGCTGGGTATAGGCGGGGTTGCTGATCCAACTGCGGGCGGCAGTCTTGATGTCATGAGCATTGTCAGCAGCCTTGTGTCTGGCGGCGTTGGCGGCGGTATTTTGACCGCTATCCTTGGCAAGGTTATGAAGTAATCAAACCCAAGTTGATCTTAAGTTGAGCCGCCTTTGCTACTGCGCAGGCGGCTTTTTTATGCGTCAATTAGCACATGAAGTTTATCGATTGCCTCGCAGCTTGCTCTTTAACTTATATGCAATAAGTGGCATAACTTGGCGAAAGAGCCTGCCTTAAAGGATTTAACATGACATATGCTGCGCCCGTAAAAACCTTTCATTATCTTCTTAAGCATGCCGTCGATATTGAAACGATAATGGCAACTGAAACGCATAGCGAGGTTAGTCATGAACTTATTGGTGATATCCTTGAAGGGGCGGCGAGTTTTACGGGTGATGTGCTCGCGCCGCTTAACTGGACGGGCGATCAGAACCACCCCACGCTGAAAGACGGTAACGTGACCGCGTCTAAAGGCTTTAAAGACGCTTACGTGCAATATGCAGAAGCGGGCTGGATGAGCCTGCCGATGCGCAGCGACATTGGCGGTATGGGCTTGCCGCAAGCTTTGGCGGCAGCCACGGCGGAAATGACTTATGCTTCAAATATGGCGTTCGGCTTATGCCCAATGTTAACATCATCGGCCGTAAAAGCGATTGATGCTCACGCCTCTGATGAGTTGAAATCTATTTATCTGGAAAAAATGGTCTCCGCTGAATGGACAGGCGCGATGGATCTCACAGAACCGCAATCAGGGTCAGATCTTGGGACGCTCACGTCAAAGGCTGTTCCCAATAGCGACGGCAGCTACGCCGTATCTGGCCAAAAAATATATATCACATGGGGCGACCATGACTGCGCGGAGAATATCATTCACCTCGTTCTTGCGCGCCTACCTGACGCGCCTGCGGGGTCTCGCGGGATTTCGCTCTTTCTCTGCCCGAAGTATCTGGTCAATGAGGACAGCTCGTTGGGAGAGCGCAACAGCTTCAAACCTATTGGGCTTGAGCACAAACTTGGCATTCACGGCAGCCCGACCTGCACGATGGAATTTGACGGTGCGACAGCTTGGCTTGTCGGTGAGCCCAATAAAGGCCTCGCCTGCATGTTCACCATGATGAATGAAGCGCGGCTTTTTGTCGGCGTGCAAGGTGTGGCGATTGGTGAGCGTGCCTATCAAGCCGCGCTTCAATACGCCAATGAGCGTGTTCAGGGCAAAGTGCTGGGCGGCGAAAAAGGCGATCCGATTATTGGACATGCTGACATACGCCGCATGTTGATTGATATGAAAGCACGCCTGATGGGTGCGCGCGCCATTTGTATGGCCACCGCCGCCGCCGGCGACCTCGCGCAGAGCCTGCCCGATGTAGACGCTCGCAAAGCGGCGCATGTGCGTGACGCGTTGCTCACGCCGATTGCCAAAGCTTACTCCACCGACCTTGGCGTCGAAGTCGCCTCTATTGGCGTGCAGATTCACGGCGGAATGGGATTTGTCGAGGAAACAGGCGCGGCGCAGCATTACCGCGACGCGCGTATCGCGCCAATCTATGAGGGCACCAATGGCATTCAAGCGATAGACTTGGTGGGCCGTAAACTTCGCCGCGATGGCGGGGAGGGGATGCGCGCGTTAATTGCGGATTTGGATGATATTCATGAACTTGTCGCAATCCAAGAAGTCGCGCAAATCTGCGAACCCGCTATGCGTAAAGGGATTGAGACGCTTAAAACGGCGACTGATATTTTGCTTAACGCGAATGACCAAGACGCCCTGGCCGCGGCAACGGATTACCTCGCACTGGTTGGGGATGTTGTCTCCGGCGCGTATCTCATCAAAGCCGCTGTGAAGGGCCGCCTCGCGGGCGACCCGCTGGCTGAGAATATGCAAATACTCGCGAACTATCACGCGCTATCGGTCATGCCCCGCGCAGGCGCGCGTCTTGAAATTATTCGTCGCGGCGCGGACCCCATTTTTGCATTCCCCGCCGCTCAGCTTGGGGATTTATAACAGCGATAGACTTGCAATCAGATAAGGTTTGTCGTTAAAAAGTGTCGGCGCCGCGCGCTTCTCAGCGCATTTAATCGGGCGTAATTTAAATTGAGGAAAGTTGCATGGAAAACGAAGTTGCTGATGCGGCAGGGAAAGCCGTAGAGTTTTTATCACCTGAAAACCTTATGCATTGGGCCGGAATTATAGTGCCTTATATTTTTAAAGGAATAACCGCCCTTTTAATCCTTTGGATTGGCCTGAAGGTTGCGCGATGGCTGGCCAATAAGGTCAGCTCAAACGTTATCAAAGCGCCTAATGTAGACGAAACTCTCGCCAAATTTATCGGCTCAATGGTACGCTACGCTGTAACGGCAATGGTCTTTTTAGCTGCCATCAGCCAAGTCGGTATTGACGTCGCAGGCTTTTTGGCGATTTTTGCGGCGGCTGGTCTTGCTGTTGGTTTGGCTCTACAAGGAACACTTTCGAACATTGCGGCTGGCGTTATGCTCATGCTCTTTCGCCCGTTTAAGCTAGGGGATCTTGTCAATGTTGCGGGCCAAGAAGGTGTTGTCACTGAAATGAGTCTTTTCACAACAGAATTAACCACCGTAGATCACCGTCAAATCATCATTGGCAATGGAGATGTATTCGGCACAACGATTGAAAACTTGACGGCCAAAGGTATTCGCCGCGTCGATAATAACTTCGGTATCGATTATGAAGACGACATCAATAAAGCTTTTAAAATCATTACATCAACAGCTGCTGCTCACCCGAGCGTTTTAACTGAACCTGCTGCGCCTTGGGCTAAAGTTGTTGGCCTCGGCGAAAGCTCAGTCGATATCCAAAGCCGCGTTTGGTGTAAATCCGAAGACTATTGGGACGTTATGTTTGATTTGAATAAATCAGTGAAAGAAGCGTTTGATAAAAACGGTATCTCTATTCCTTACCCCATCAGCGTTGAGCTTGATAAGAAGTAAGTTCGAGAGCTTACTAACAATAAACGGTATAATCCCGGCTTTGCGCCGGGATTTTTGTATTCCGATTTAGAGTATTGCTAAACTTTGGTCGGGAATAGGGTGTTCGTGTATCTAAGACATCCTTGCCCCCGCACCTACGCATGCCTATATCTATACCCTAACCACACTTTGGGTCTCTGGGGGCTTTGCCATGTCAGCACAAAACACTGTTCGCCGTATCACCGCGCCGCAGATTTCAGCGCGTAAGGGCGGTGAGCCTATTGTTTGCCTCACCGCTTATGACGCACCGACGGCCGCGATACTGGATGAGCATTGCGATCTTATTCTAGTCGGCGATAGTGTGGGAATGGTGGTACATGGCCTGACGACAACTGTCGGTGTGACACTGGATATGATGATACTGCATGGTCAAGCCGTGATGCGCGGCAGCCAAAAGGCACTAGTTGTGGTGGACCTTCCCTTTGGCAGTTATGAGGACAGTCCGGAGACGGCCTTTCGCAGCGCCTCTCGCGTGATGATGGAAACAGGCTGCCAAGCGGTTAAGATTGAGAGCGGCTCCTACGCCGCCGAAACGGTGAGTTATCTGGTGGAGCGCGGCATTCCCGTCATGAGCCATGTCGGCCTGCGCCCTCAAAGCATGAATGTGCTCGGCGGTTTTCGCGCGCGTGGCCGCCGTAAGGAGGTTGAGGATGAAATTATCGCTAACGCCATTGCGGCAGCTGAGGCTGGTAGTTTTGCCGTAGTTGTTGAAGGCACATCGGCTGAAATCGCTGAAAAGGTTACAAAGGCTGTGGATATTCCGACAATTGGTATTGGCGCGTCAGCAGGCTGTGACGGGCAAATATTGGTGACGCCTGACATGCTTGGCATGTTTGAGCGTGTGCCTAAATTTGTTAAAAAATATGGAAAAATGGGCGAAATGACAGAAAATGCGGTGAAAGACTATGCTAAGGACGTGAAATCGCGCGCATTTCCATTCCCTGAGAACACTTATACGTTCAAAGAAAAGCCAAATAAAGAGGGCTGAATCTAACCACCTTGTCATGCCCTTATGGCTTGCGATTAAGGGTCTCAAGTTATAGGTTCCGACGAATGTTTATACTGGAAGTGGATTCTACCCTTCTGGTCCCGCGCGTAATTTGAAAGGCCTGCTGTGGTCGATTTTATCAATGAAGTTGAAGAAGAACTTCGCAAGGACGAATATAACCGTCTGTTAAAGAAGTTTGGGCCTTTGCTGATTGGCATTGTAGCCGTAATTATCGGCGGCACGGCCTATCTGGAATGGACTAAATCCAAGGATGATAAGGCCGCCCGCGCAACCAGCTATGCTTATGTACAAGCAGGCCAGCTCGCGAGCGATGGCAATAACGCCCAAGCTATTAAAGACTTTGTCGCGATTTCTGAAAAAGCGCCAAGCGGATATGCTGGACTATCATTGATGCGCGCCGCCGCGATTTCGCTGCGTGAAGGGGAGCGTGCTCAGGCCGTGTCTTTCTTTGACCGCGCAGCACAGACATTTGAGAAGCCTCGTCATAAACAGCTCGCTCAGATTAAGGCGGTTTATATTTTGGCGGGTGATGGTCGTTATGACGATGTACGCTCGCGCCTCGGGACGTTGGCACAATCCGATCAACCCTATGAATATCTAGCGCGCGAACTGCTTGGCTTTGCCGCGATGCAGTCCGGTGATATGGGCGGCGCGCGTGAGCAGTTCTCCTATCTGAGTACTATCCCCGGCGTAACAGAAACGATTGCCTCGCGGGCCGAGCAATATCTCAGTCTGATGGCGGTAGACGCCGCAGCCAATGCGCCAACCCCTACAGACACAACCGAAGTTCAACCCGCTGACGCCGTAAGCACCAAGGACCTGCCTGATGACGAATAATTTCTTAAAGACGGGGTTTGTACTCTCTGCGGCTTTATTGCTACAGGCATGTTCGACTATTGGCGCGGTGGGTGATGCGATTAACCCGTTTGATAAAACTGAGGCCGAGAAGAAAGCTGAACAGGGCGCCGTTGCCGGCGAAGAGGAACGTATTTCCATTTTGGCTTTGGACGAAACCTTACAAGTGTCTGACACGATTTCACCGGACTCGATTGCTTTGCCAGCGCAATATATCAATGCTGACTGGCCGCAGCCCGGCGGCTCGGCTAATCATGTCGTGCAACATACGGGTGCGTCTGGTCCACTTGATAAAATCTGGTCGAAAAATGTGGGCGACGGTTCTGGCCGGAAAGGACGCATCGTCGCGCCGCCCGTTATTGCGAGTGGACGCCTTATTGTTATGGACAGCGACAATACAATTCGCGCCATTGATTTAGAGTCAGGCGATAAAATTTGGGAACATAAAGTTATCAAAAAAGCGAAGGGCCGCACCCGTACAGGTAAAACGGGTATTGTGGAGCGCGTGACAAACCCGCTTGCCGCATTTGATAAAGGCGGGAGGGATAAAGAAAGCGTCGGCGGCGGCGTAACCACCTCTCAAGGCGTTGTTTATATGACCTCTGGTCTGGGTGTTGTGCAGTCAATGGATTTGATAACAGGCGAAGTCAATTGGCGTAAAGATATGCGCGTGCCGCTACATTCTGCGCCAACTGTTGCGGGCGGGCGTCTTTTCACCGTTTCCGATGATAACGAACTGATTGCCATGAATGCCGCGACAGGTGATGTCATTTGGACATATCAAGGTATTGTCGAAAGCGCGCGTATGCTGACTGCGCCTGCACCTGCTGTGGTCGATGAAGTCGTGATTGCGCCATTTGCGTCTGGAGAGCTTATTGCGATGCGCGTGCAAAACGGCTCTGTGCTTTGGCAAGACGCCTTGTCTTCGGGCGGCCGTTTGACGCCGCTTGCAACGCTTAATGATATTGCGGCGGGGCCTGTCATTGCGGATGGTTATGTTATTGCGTCTGCGCAATCAGGCGCGATGTCAGCGTTTGATTTTCGTACAGGACAGCGTATTTGGAGTCAGCCAGCGGGCACAATCGGCTTTCCATGGGTGGCGGGTGATTTTGTCTACACCGTCACAACTGAAGGCCAAGCGGTTTGTATCTCAAAGCTTGACGGCTCTGTCATTTGGATGACGCAGCTGCGCGAGTTTAAAAAGGCTAAAAAGCGTAAGACACGTGTGTCTTGGGCAGGTCCTGTGCTCGCGGGTGAACGCTTAGTGCTCTTCTCCTCACTCGGGGAGGGGGTTGAACTAAACCCGTATACAGGCGCGATAGCGCGCGAGTTTAAAGTCGGTGAGTCTGTTTATGTGCCGCCGATTATCGCCAATGAAACGGTCTATGTTTTGACCGATAACGCGAAAGTAATCGCTTACAAATAGGCAAAAAACTTTCATGACAGCGGCCCCGATATGGGGCCGTTATTCTTAGACGGGATAAACAAATGTCAGATGACATTGACGATATCGAGATAGATGAAGAGGATTTTTATCTAGACGCGCCCACAGGGCCTCGTCCAGCTAAGATTGCGATTGTCGGCCGCCCTAATGTGGGTAAATCAACCTTGTTTAACCGCTTGATCGGAAAGAAGCTCGCCATTGTCAACGATCAGCCCGGCGTGACGCGCGATCGCCGCGAAGCCATGGGCCGCCTGCGCGGCCGCGATATGATGATGATTGATACGGCCGGCTTTGAAAATGCCAAAGGTGATAAGCTTGAAGCTCGTATGCGCGAGCAAACAGAAGGGGCGGTGAAAGCCTGTGACATCTGCCTATTTGTGTATGATGCGCGCGCAGGCGTGACAGGGCTTGATGAAATTTTCGCGCAGTTCGTTCGCAAATCAGGTGTAGCGGTCGTGCTTTGCGCGAATAAATGCGAAAGCTCGCGCGCCTCGGATGCGGGCGTCGCGGAAGGTTACTCACTTGGCCTTGGCGATCCGATTGAAGTCTCCGCCGAGCATAATGTCGGCATGGTGGAGCTTGACGAGGAGATTGCAGACCGCCTTGAAAACATTGATCTTTCGCCTGTTGTTGACGACATTGATCGCCGCGACGCGCCTGTGCGTATTGCCATTGTTGGCCGCCCCAATGCCGGTAAATCGACGCTCATTAATACGCTTATCGGCCAAGACCGTCTCCTTGTCGGCCCCGAAGCCGGCGTGACGCGCGACGCTATTACCATTGACCATATGTGGGAAGGTCGCCGTGTACAGCTTCATGATACAGCGGGCATGCGCAAGAAAGCCAAAGTGCGGGACGTGCTCGAGAAGATGTCTGTCCATGATAGCCTCCATGCTATTCGCTTTGCGCAGGTTGTTGTACTGCTGATGGACGCGACCTCGGTGTTTGATAAACAAGATATGCAAATCGCGGCGCTGGTGGAACGCGAAGGCCGCGCGCTTGTCTTTGGCATTACCAAATGGGATCTCATTCAAAATAAATCCGAAGCTGCAAAATCTATTCGCGAGCAGGCCGAGCGTATGCTGCCAAAACTGCGTGGTGCCCCCGTCGTCTTCTTCTCTGGCCTGACGGGCCGCAAGGTTGAGCATCTTTTGCCCGCTATTGAGAAAGTGCAAATTGATTGGTCGGCTAAGGTCAAAACAAGTCAGCTCAATGATTGGCTCGGCGAGAAAATCCGCCGCCATCCGCCGCCCGCCGTCAATGGCCGCCACATCAAGCCAAAATATATTAGCCAGACAAAAACACGCCCGCCTACATTTGTGCTTAAATGCTCGCGCGTCAGCTCCATCCCAGAGTCCTATAAACGCTATCTAGTCAACGGTCTGCGAGAGGATTTTGATCTGCCGGGAATTCCTATCCGCCTGATTATTCGCGCGGATAACAATCCCTATGAAGATAGTAATGGGGAGAAAACGCGCGGCGGTAATAACGGCTAATTCTATGTGGTGATGAGCGCCCGCTATAGGGGTGTGCTTAAGAACTAAAAGGACAGGGACTCCGTCCAGGCAGTTTTCCCTTTTTGCGAAGCCTAGCTTTTTTGTTTCAAAATAGATAAAATCAAACATTTTCGCCTCTTCATATGTGCTTGACTAATAACTCTATATATGTAGAGTTATTAGTGCTAATACACAGGCCTGCTATGAAATATCTACCGCAATCCAAAGCTTGGGTGCTTTACGCCGCAGGGGGCTGCGTGATTGCGTCGATACTGCATATCGTCACAATCTTCGCGGGGGCAGAGTGGTTTGATTTTCTTGGCGCGCCGCCTGAATATGGCCAAATGATGCGGGATGGAAATTATGTTTATCCCGTTGTCGTCACTCTGCTGATTGCGGGCACGCTCGCGGTCTGGGCGGCCTATGCGGTCTCGGTGTTAAAAAAGCCGCTGCCTTTTGCCCGCCTTATCTGCGGCTTTGTCGCCGCCATCTTCCTCCTGCGCGGCATAGTTGGCATCCCTATAACCCTTTTCATTCTTACCAAAACTGGCCCGACTATGATGACGCTATTTCATATCGCCGCCTCAGTCTTTGTGCTGACGCTAGGTTTGGGATTTGTCGCCGCGTTTCGGCGGTTGAAAAATATAATGTAAAAAATACTATACACCGCTCCGTGCTCTGCTATGTAAAAAATACTATACATAGAAAAGGAGGCCAGTGCCATGGCTAAAGGACATTTTACGGCTCTTGAAGATATGAGCGAGGTTGAGCGGCGCAGCTGGGCGACATTGATTGTGGATGTTGCCGTCTTCATTTGGTTTTGGAAACAGATGACGGGCGGGCTCGCCTTTACGCTTGTTCCCAAATTGTCCGAAACAACGGCTTCGTCTCTCGTGGGTATATTTATCGGCGCGGTAATTGCGACTATCATTCTTCACGCCGTTATTGCCTCGGTCTTCGCCCTGCGGGCAGGGGAGGATAAAGGCGAGAAAGATGAGCGCGACATAGAGATTGAGCGCAAGGGCGCGGCCTCCGGGTTTTGGGTGCTGACGATTGCGCTCAATATTATTGCCGTGACATTGCTGCTGGAATATTCCGCAGGCTCGGCTGAGGGCACACTCGTTGAAGGGTATGATCCGCTCTATTCTTTTATCTCGCCGCCCCATATGTTTTTCGCGCTGATGGTGCTCGTTTTTGTTGGGGACATTGTGAAAAATGCCGTCATGATCATCGCTTACCGGGGCGAGTAATGGGCGGTAAAAAAGGCGTTATCGCTAATCATATTAAGCGTATCCGCCTCGCGCGAACGGACTTAACCCAAGCCGAACTAGCGCGCCGCGTTGGAGCGACGCGGCAAACTATTCTCGCGATTGAAGCAGAGCGCTACGCGCCCTCGCTTGAGCTTGCTTTTCGCATCTCTCATGTCCTTGGCGAGCCGATTACAGAGGTGTTCATCTTTGATCCGTCCACGTTTTAACGGCTCCTCACGGCTCCTCACGGCTCCTCACGGATAGTTTTATTGTATGTGATGTCCTGATGCCGTTTAAAGATGTTGTCTCATACTTTTGAGATCAAATTCTGAATATTCCTCCCCTGTTTATTCTAGAAATTACTTGCTGGATTACGCCTTCTCCCTTTTGCGTAATCCAGCTTTTTTTTGATGCATTTGTAGAGTGAGTGGTACAAACGCTTTATTCTTAGCTATAAATCAGGACAACAACATGGAGCGAGGCCCGGATGAAGACAGGTAACACGACCAAAACACATGTCTCGCTTTGGGTGAAAATCATCTATTGGATAGCGACGGGTATCATGGTGTACTTGCTGGGCTTAGCGGCCGTCATGTATCATATGTCGCATGATATGGCGGCAGGATTTTTTACAGTCTTGGGCTACCCAACTTATTTTATCTATCCGCTGGCATGGTTAAAAATCGCCGTGATTGTTATTGTCATAGCGCACCGCTGGAACGATCTTAGAGATATGGCCTATGCCGCCTATTTTTTGAATATGGCTTTAGCGCTTGCCGCTCACGCTATACACGGCGATAGCTTTACACATGCGGCGGCGGGTTTGGTGGCTATAGCTGTGTCATATCTTCTCGGTAATCAGGTGAGGGGAATACCAAAGCAGAACTTCTTTGGCCGGTGGACGCATCGGGATAAGTAAACTTCACGGCTCAATCACGTAAGTATCACGGGCAGTTTTATTGTATGTGATGCGGTTATGTCGTTTAAAGATATTGTCTCAACCCTTCGAGAGACCCACATTCTGAATAATCCTCCCCTGTTTATTCTAGAAAAAACTAACTGGATTACGCTTTCCCCCCCTTTGCGTAATCCAGTTTTTTTTGGATTTTCGTAAAGTGAGTTTGATTATCAATACAGAGTTTAGCGGATAATTAGCGAATGGTTTCTCTAGCCGATAAAGCAATCACCCCGCCATCGGGCGCTTTCGCTTTAGGTGTTACATTATTGGGTTTATCTGCTGTTTTATTGTTTGCCGTGCCAACTTCAATTGGCACAGAAAGTGTACGGCGGCTTTGTTGAGCCATTCGGTCCGTATAGATAATTTCAAGCCCCAGTGAATATGTACCCGCCTCTAGAGCTGAAAACTGAACGTTAAATATCGGGGAAGATCCTTGAGACAGGGCTGTTTGGGCCTGTTGAAAACTGGAAATAACCTCTAATCCAGATGAGGGTAGGAGATTAGCCACGAGATGACCATCCGAATAAATATGATGAAGTGTTAGCGTGACGGTCTCTAACTCTCCAGGCTGTGTGTGTCCGTCATAGTCACTTTCTAGTGAAACGGCCGCCCCAGGTTTAACGAAGCTTACGTGATGGTGTGGTGTTTTTGCCGTTTCCGAATGACCTTGCAGTGACGCGGCAAGCTCGTAGCTTGAGAGAGCTAGGCTTAAGCCCGCAATTAAAACTCCGATCGTTTTGTAGGTCATTATATTATCCTTCAACACTAAGCTCATAGCAGCTATCGCCGCGCTGTGAGCTGTTGCCGTTGACATTGAGAGCATCAAAAACTTCGATAACATATAGGCCGGCTTCTAGGTTGCCGAGAAAAGTCTCTTGGTCTGGATCGGTTCCTGTAGATTCGTGAAGTAATTGACCTGCCTGCCAAATTTTGAAATTTGGATCGCGGTTATCTTTTCCGGTGATTTTTTCGGCGGAAATAGTGATTTCGTTTCTGGCGGGTAAATTTAGAAATATAAAATCTCTATTGCCCAACTTATTAAAAACGCCGGCGTCATCTAACGAACACAGTTGAATAGGGGTTTCGTTAGTAATAATTTCTTTATAGAGGGGTAAGGCAGATTGAATGGCGCCATTGTTGCTCTCGCCATTACCTTGAGGGCCAAACCCTGAAATGGCATGACCTTCCAATAATGTATTAAAATCATCAAGATTGATGTCGCCTTGTGAACGAAGACTGTCCGCGAAGGCGAAAATTGTAGAAAAGACGGGAGACTGTTTATAGCTCTCGCTACGCATAACATTATAGAGGGGGCTCAGCCCTGCTGAGATATTGTCGAAATCATCCGTGCGGCTGTCATAAATATCATAGATGATGGCGCCGATTGATCCTTCATTAAACCATCCTGGATTTGAAACACGTCTGCTTTCAAGGTCATAGGAAAAGCCAGCAGCTTGTTGTGTGCCTGAGCTATCACGATAAACGGGGTCGCCCGTAATAATAGCGGATAACGCATTGCCCCAGCCTTCGCTAAAGGCCACTCGCGCATCTAAGCGGTCATTAAGCGAATGAAGCCCGCCAATAGAATCGGTCCGTGACATTTGATGTTCAAAATAATGACCCCACTCATGAATGATGACGTGGTGGTCATATTCATCGGTGTCGGCATTTTCTTGTCCCAAGATAAAGATGGCGCCGCTGTCTTCATTTGGAAGATAAAAAGACGTACCAATATGGCCCAGAGTCCTGTCGCCTCTTACCGTAATATTATTCTCGCTCCAATGAAGCTCAAGAGGTGGAAACTCAATATTCGGATCAATCGCGGCGAAAGCTTGGACTGCGCCGTAAACTGAATCGAGTATCGCAAACGGTGCAGCGGCTCTTTCGGTTCCATATGATTGACCTGTCCAGCCATGTGGGGCGTGCAAGTCACGGATTTGAGCGGTGTTGCTACCCGTGCTCGCGAGTGAACCTTGTAGAGCATAGACCGTATTCTGCTGTGTGTTATCCGTGACTTGGAAATTCCACTTCGCAGCCTCGGCGGAAAGGAGCTGGGCTTTAACTTGGAGACGCGCCTCAACGCCTGCATCAAGCGCTAATTCGTAACTGCCATCTGATTTTGAAACGCTTGAAGCTAATATACGTCCAGAGGAGTTAACCGCTTCAACAACGGCGCCGCGAATAGGTAGGCTTACCGTGCCCGCGTAGTCTAAGCTTGAGTTTTCTTTATGCGGCACTCGGTCATATGTAAGATGACCTGAAACCTTGACCGAGCTTTCGGAGGTGGGTGCAGGGGCAGGGGTTGTCGACACTGTATTGGCCGTCACAGTCGTATTGCCACCCTCGTCGCCTCCGCCGCAAGCGGGAAGAGTTATAGCTATCAGTCCTGATACAATGGGT
The DNA here is from genome assembly GCA_964522765.1 of uncultured Caulobacterales bacterium. Lineage (GTDB taxonomy): Bacteria > Pseudomonadota > Alphaproteobacteria > Caulobacterales > Maricaulaceae > Fretibacter. The sequence goes on from CAZFWZ010000014.1 coordinate 12,952, forward strand.
TTGAAAAACCGCATATCTTTTCCTTCTTGGCACATGCCCAAGAGGAATTTGCAATTTGAATGCCACGAAAACCCCACTGCGATGAGGGATGAGCTTTTTTGGAAAGCTGAAGATCCAGAATACGTCTTCTTGACGAACTGCCTTCGCGTAGCGTTGGTCTTCCAAAATGGTCAAGGCTTCGGCTCGGTCCAATCCTGTTTCTACGGCGATATCAGAAAGAATGGTAATGCCGGAGAGATTATCCATGGGTGAAATGTGCGGCGAACATGGCTTGGTCGAGTTTTAAGCTTGAGGCCATGAATAAACTTGCGTGTTTTTAAATCGGCTGTTTTTTTGACAGCGTCGCAAGACCCACACCTAGAAGTATAAGCCCTGTTGAAATTGCGACGCGCGGCGTTAAGACTTCACCTAAAAAGAGGATTCCACCAATAGAGGCGATGGCGGGAACGGATAACTGCATGATGCCAGCTTGGCTCCGGCTTAGTTTAGGCAGAACAGCATACCAAATCGCATAGCCTACGCCTGAGGTTAACGCGCCTGATACTACCGCGGCTATTAGAGCATATGATGAGGTCTTAATCTCTGGCGATAAAAACAAGGCAGGAATTGTTAGGACTAGGGCGATGAGTGAGGCGCGCGTAAAATTACCCGCTGTTGACAAAAGAGGGTTAGGGGACTTGCGTCCAACTAATGAGTAGACACCCCAGCCGATACCTGCTGCAGCCATAGACACTATTGCTAAATATGCAGGTGCTTGGTTTGCGGCCTCATTATGATGTGGCCACAATAACCAGACTAAAGCCGCAAAGGCCAACCCGGTCCCGTACCATTGGAGCGGGCTCAGCCGTTCACCAGCTTGCAGGCCAGCCCCCAGCATTGTAAATTGCACCATTGCGAATAGTATTAATGCCCCCAAGCCTGCATCCATCGTAATATAGGCATAACTAAAGCCTCCTGCATAAATCAGCAGGCTAATGGCGCCAATCATATTGCCGTCTTTGAGACGAAACCTTGTTAGAAAAGCAAGCATGACCGCGCCTGACATGAGGCGTATTAATGTAAACGTCCAAGCTCCGAGGCTGCCATCTATTAAAGCGTAACGGTTTAAAATGGAGTTGCCGGCGAAGGCCATCATGGCAAGCGCCGCGAGGCCAAACAATTTAAAGAAAGGCACCTCAGAGACTGGTGATTTGCGGGGTTTACGCTTCAATGAAGTTCAATGACGTGCCATTTATGCAATGCAGAATTTCACCTTTTACATAAAGTACATGACCAAGATGACTTCCGCACCTGCGGCAATGGGCTTCAATGGCTGTTTCATTTTTTTCTTTACCGCCGTATGACGTGACCAAATCAATGCCCATAAGGATACTATCAGGTTCACCCTGCCTAAAAAACACCCATCCCTTTTTAAGGACAACTTTATAATCTGAAGAATAGGCGAGAAGATTGCACCCCTTGCATCTATATGCGCCAGGGCGGTTTTCTTTCCATAGAGGGCTGGATTTTTTCGGTTCTGTTTTTCCCTCACGCAGGATTGAGTATTCAAAGTCGGACAGTTGAGCCCGCCACTGCGCATCTGTTCTCGCATAGCTATACTGGAAATCGGGTTCTTTAGGCCTAACATCCGAAGAAGAATTCTGCGACGTGTATGATGGGGCTTGCGCGCCGGCCCTAACAGCCAACCCGCCAGAGGCGGCTACGACAGAGCTAGCAAGGATGGTGCGTCTTGAAATTTTGGTAGTCATGGCACAATCTTATACAAAGGCCGCTTACAAGCAATTAAAACTTGAAATGAAGCTGCGCCGCTGAATTTTTTCTATTGCTGTAAATATTCTGGTTGTAAGGACTGTCTCCGAAAGACGGATTAACTACACTGCTGGTTTGGTAAGCGTTGTTGAAGGCGGCCACTTCGGTAGGCTCAGGCCTAACGCCATATGCAATCGGTCCTAAAACCGGATAGCTAAAGTTGCTTAAATCCGTCCGCACGTATTTTTCTTCGCGCGTTTGAGCTAATACAAGAGGCTCTCTGTCCGTCCAAGCGGTAAACTGCGCAGAATTAGGCAAGGGGGTAAACTGTTGAGACGGAAGGTCAGTTCGAAGGGTTTGAAGGCGTGCCTGGTTTTGAGGGGCGACGATTGTTAGCAGCCAAGCTTTTGCGGGTGTTTCAGATGATGAAGGGGTGTTGGCGTCCTGCGCATAGGCTGAGCTTGCGATCCCTAGTGAGGATAAAATCATTGCTGCGGTCATTACTTTTGTAAATATAGTCATCAGATTATTCCAGTTCTCTCTCATTTATTCACATGACTAACGGCTAAGGCTCAATAAAGGTTCCGCCGTTTTCTTATGATTGTGATATACTGTCTGGAATTCATTAGATGAATACACACTCAATAAACTAAATGTGTGCTGTGTGTGAGCGCGCAAGATGAACACATCTAAAACTTTGTTCTCCTATATTACCCTTTGGAAAATTAATTTACTGTTTTATTTTGAAAAGATCATGCGCCTTTTAAGCTTTTAAAGTTACAATCTTAATCTCGTTTTCAAGCGTTTTGTGAACGGGGCATTTATCTGCGATTTCAAGCATTCGTTTATGCTGCGCTTCGCTCAAATTTCCGTCGATAGAAATTTGACGAGTAAATTGATCTACCCTTCCATCCGTTTTAGTGCAGTCTTCGCAATCGGATGCGTGAATTTTATCATGGGTGACGTTTACAGACACTGTCGTTACATCGAGCTCTTTCCGTCTTGCATACATATTCAATGTCATAGAGGTGCAAGCGCCTAATGCTGCGCCAAGATAATCATAAGGTGTTGGTCCCTTATTCGTTCCTCCGTAAGAGATGGGTTCATCGGCCAAAAACTTGTGTGATCCTGCTTGCAAGGTCGTTAGAAAGCCATTGTTTGTTAGGCCTGAGGCTATAACGCCGTCTGCATTGTTAACAGGCACAGCTCTGGGGGTTATAAAGCGGGTTGCCCATGACGCGATAATTGTGGCCGCATATGAGGCGTCTTCTGCGCGCGAAAGTAAGTGATCGCTTTGGTCCAAAGAATTAAAGCTCTTGGGATGGCGGGCCGCTGTGAATATTTTCGTAGCTTGATTGATCGACACCGTACTATCCAATGGTGCATGCAAAACCATCAAGGCTTTGCCCATTTTCTCAATATCTAAGTCGTAATTTCTGACGTCATCGATAAAGGACTGTTTGAAGATGAAGTCGCGGCCAGCCAGAGTAATCGTTACGCCGTCGTCGGAGGCGGCAATTTCATCTAGTCTATCCTCGAGCATATGCAGAATATGGTCAGGGGATGCCGGTGATCCAATTGTAGCTACAGCCTTGATGGATTCGATTTGGCGAGAGGCTGCGAGTACTGCCGTTCCGCCCAGTGAATGGCCTACCATGATTTGTGCGGCTTGATAATTGTCTTCGAGGAACTTGGCGGCGCTCATCAGATCATCAACATTACTAGAAAAACTTGATTTTGAGAACTGGCCTTGGCTGGCCCCTAGTCCAGTGAAATCAAACCGTAAGGCCGCTATGCCGTTCGCGGCCAATGTCCTTGCTAGCATAATGCCGGCCTTGAGACTTTTTGTGCAGGTAAAGCAATGGGCGATTATAGCATAGCATTTTAAGTCTTGACCTTCAGGCTCATGCAATACGCCCGAGATAAGAAGGTCGTTTTTCGACGGGAATGTAACTTTAATATCCATATGGAATATCTTTCTTGGATTTTATCGAGTCTTTTTGAAAAATCTGAGTTTCAGTCGAGGCGTTTACGAAATTTACTTTCGTGCTGATTTTTTGGAGCAAGAAGACATGAAGTAAACATAATAGGACAGTCGCCTGAGAGGCAAATATCTTGACCTAAAAGTTCAAGATAAACGCAAAAGTTCGAGTAAACGACGTGATTTGCCTGAACTTAAGTTTTGAAATGTTTGTCATAACGCTTCCCCTAGGATTTATTGTTCAGCCCTAGGGGTAACGAATATTAGGGTGGGCATAAATCAGGATTGTGTGAACTCACCAATTTTATAACTTATGGCCTATGCATTTTTTGGCATTGAGGATTTTGCAACCCAAAGCGCGATCAAGAAGAATAAAACAGCCGTGATAAACAGCATTGGACTTTCCGGCGCGTTAGGCGCGGATGACTCTGGTGTTTTAATTCCTATTACAAATATGTGGGTCATTATTGCGCCGCCAATGACTGCAACCGATAAAAGTCCGCCTTTAAATCTCTGTCCTAGCAATAATAAGGCTCCAGCAATCACTTCAAGAACACCCGTGAAATATTTAAATTGCGGTTCGATGAAGCTTAGCGTCAGTCCAAATTTAGAGGCTAAGTTATTCTCTAAGATTGTGAAAATGGGAACATCCCCAAAAAATTTCATTAGGCCCATCATGATCATGAAAAGTCCTAAAGCGTAGCCCGCCCATTTTGCATATTTCATCTTATTTTTCTCCAACATGTGTTTTATCTGTTAAATATTACATGGCGGCAACATAAAGGCAAAACACAATTGCCAATTGAATAATAAAGTTTTGTTGTGTGGAAAATGAGGACGAGTGTGTGGAGGCCGTTATCATATTGAGTGATTTTAGCATGTCCGGCAGCGGGCGCAGAACGTCCGCTGCTTGAGTTTATGAGACAGAGGGTTTAGTCTTCATGTAGATGAAAGATTAATTATACCCTTCAAAAAAGTATGTAGGCGTCACATCTAGAACCATGCAAAAGTCCCAAAGACGCCCAACGGAAATACGATTTTGCCCGCGTTCATATTTTTGAATTTGCTGAAAGGACACATTCGCTGCATGTCCTAAAGCTGTTTGAGACAGTTCTTTATCGCGGCGAAGGCGCTTAAGTTTTTGGCCAATGTGAAAATCTATTTCAGTGGCTGTTTTTGGGTTTGTCATTATGTTCTCCTATCCGTGAAAATGAGATTTTTTTTGGAAAAATTCAAAAACTTTGAGTGCAATTCGGTCAGTTTCGGTCAGCTTGGACAGGTCTTGACCTTGGCGAACTTCCTCAGACCATAGCGACATCATTAGCTGTGCACATTCCATGGACTTAATCTCTTGATGACTTGCCGTATTTAAAATAGCAGCTTGTCCAGCAATGCAATTTTCTTGTTGCTGATCAATCTTAGTCTGTTGTTGTGAGGTCTCAGCAACTTCATCAGCTAGCATATGTAACTTAATTCCAAAGGCTAAGAAGGCCTGATAACTGTCTTTTAATGTTGGGGTTTTTAAAACCGTTTCCAATTCAAAGTTTGTGGAGGTGGGGGGTGAACTCAAAGAACTTGAATGCATGACTTCCTTCTATGTTTTATCGCCCCATACTCTTGTTAGCTGAAAATTGCACACTCTAATAGTGTTTTGCTACGCTAGCACTAAAGAGTAGGTTTGTGTAAGGGGCTTGATTTGCAGCCCTTAGAAGTAAGCCCTGCATTAATACCAGTGCATTTAAGGGGGCTTAATTAAGTTACATAACTACGGAAAGTCAGGGAAATATAAAACTTACCTGTATAGGCGCCTTGACATCCAAAGTTCGATTAATATCGTATAAGAATAAGACAACGATTCAGTATAGTTGCGGGCACACCACTTCGATACGAGACGCACATGTTGGTAGGCCTTAAATTAGAAGACTTCATAGCGAAATTAAAGCTCGTTAATGAAACAAATGATGTTTGGGACGTTTTAATGCAATTCGTTTCATCCGTTGGAATAGATGCTTTATCCTATTACCATATTGCGCCTCCGGGCTCGATTGACTTTTCTACAAAATATTTCATGGCTATTGGGTTTGAAGAGGACCTAGTTGCGGAACATCGCCGTAGTCTTGAATGTTTCTCTGAAGACTTTAAGCCAAGTTCACATCCGATAATCGAGCCATTTCTTTGGTCTCAAGCTTTTGAAAAACTGAGCTCTACACCCGAGCAAATGGATTTGTTAAGCAAGTTTTACGGTCACCCTCCCTCGGATGGATTGGTGCTACCTGTTTATGGGCCAAATGCGCGAAATGGCTATGTGGTTCTTCGCTTTAAAGGCGCTAATCATAACTTTAATTTGGCCAGTGCAAATATGCTGAGTTTTGCAGCATATAATGCGCACCTCCATTTTTGCCGCATCCAAGCCGAAAACAAGAGCCATGATGTTTATTTGACTAACCGCGAGCAAGAAGTTCTGAAATGGGTTGCACGCGGGAAAAGCAATAACGTAATTGCAGAAATTGTAGGGATTTCACAACATACGGTGAACGGATATTTGCGCCGTATTTATCTCAAAACCCGCACGTCTGATCGGACATCGGCTACCTTACGCGCTATCGGAGACTCGCTCATTGAATTTTAAAATTATGATTTGGCGTGATTATCTATTAGCAAATGCTTGACACATTTTAATAATAAGATTGCGTTCGTCACCATTTTCAATTTTTTTGAAGGCCAGCATGAGTTTAATATCTTGAGAGGTTGCCATGACGTTGGGAATTAGCTCACCAGCTTTTGCGCTTTTGTCATCAAGATTGAGTAAGTTTTCGAATAGAAAATCAGGGGTCACTGAGAAAATGTTACAAAACTGCCACACGCGCGCCACAGAAATGCGGTTCATTCCCATTTCGTATTTCTGCACTTGTTGATAGGTAATGCCTAGTTTTTCTGCGAGGGCCTTTTGGGACATCTTGTTAGAAATCCGTAACATTTTCAATTGTTGACCGATGTGTGTTTCAACCTCATTTATGTCCATGTTGCGCTCCACTTCTTTATTTTTGTGACGACGGTCCTCTACGTGTCAAATATTTTTAAGATCATTAAGCACGTGAAGTGCGAATCAAAATAAGGACTTCTAGTAGTAAATGCTCGAATACTTAATAATATTTTACTTTTGGTGTTTTTAATTTTTAACCCTAAAGTGAATTGGACTCAATATCTAGAACTAATGACGCCCTCATTTTACTGTAAGGAAAAAAGTGATGCAAATTGAAGATGAGGTGGGTTTTCATATGAGCACGAGTGAGGTTGGCCTCATTACGCTCAATCAACCTCGTCGCCGCAATGCGCTGACGACACAAATGTGGAGGGCTTTGTCAGGTGCTCTCGAGCGAGCCGCAGGAGAGGCGGGTCTAAAGGTTTTGGTAATCACCGGAGCTGGGAAGCATTTCGCAGCAGGTGCAGATATTTCGGAGTTTAGCACAGTTTATGCGACCCCAGAAAGTTCAACAGAGGCCTCGCTTGTGATATCAAATGCGCTAGAGGCTGTCGCTAATTTTCCTCGCCCGACACTTGCAAAAGTACGAGGCGCTTGCATAGGCGGCGGCGCAGGAATTGCCTTAGCATGTGATATTCGTTTTGCGGATGACACAGCTAAATTTGCCATCACGCCGGGGAAGTTAGGGCTGGTCTATCCTTTTTCTGATGTCAGGCGTTTGGTTCAAACCGTGGGGCTGGCCAATGCGAAAGACATCTTGTTTTCGGCGCGTTTCATTGAGGCTGAAGAGGCCAAGCAAATGGGGTTGATTAATCATTTAGGAGATCAATCTGAACTCGAGAAAATGGTTCTCGATTTTGCATTATCCATTTGCGCCACCTCAAAAAATTCGGCTCAAATTACAAAGCAAATGTTCACGGCGATATCTGAAGGCCAAAGAGTCCAAAAGACCTTGAGTCAGCAGTGGTTTCTTGATGCGTTTAAGAGCGAAGATTTTCAAGAAGGTTACACAGCCTTTTTGGAAAAACGCAAACCTAATTTTTGATCTTATATTTGGAACATATACCCGTATTCATCCCTCTTAACTTCGAAACCCGCGCGAAAAAAGGGCAAAAAAAATGGAACTTTGGCCTATATTTTAGTGATCTAAAGCCCGTTTTTTTTATAATTTCAGCTTGATGTTTTGTACAGGTAATCGCCGATATCTGTCTTCAAATCTTACTTCGCAACGGCGACATCGTAATCACGCAAGAAGCTCGCCATTTCGTCAAAGGCGTGCTGCGCCTCTGGTAGCATATCGGCAAATATAGGCCAAACATGGCACATGTGGTCCCATGTTTGAAGCGAGACGAGCGAACCAGCGGCTTGAGCTTTATTGGTATAACGCAGGGCATCATCATGCAGCATCTCTACTGTGCTGGCGTGAATTAGTGTAGGGGGTAAGCCAGATAAGTCGCCCATAATCGGCGAGAGTGTTGGGTGTGACGGGCGCATGCGAGCCGCAGCCCAGCTTCCGATAAGTAAGACAAATCGCGGAATTTTGAGCAAAGGCGCAACCAGTGGCTTTAGCATAACATCCGTCTCAAAATTTCTTTGAATGGACGGGCTTTGTAGAGTGCCGTCTACCGTAGGCGAGAGCGCAATTGCCGCGTCGGGCGTGCGTAGACCGCGCATAGACGTCGCCCAGCGTATGATCATTAGCGTCAGATTACCGCCTGCACTATCGCCTGCGACAGCGACTTTGTGGGCGGGCTCTAGCCCATTGGGTCCATTGGTTGCGATATATTTATAAGCGGCCTTGGCATCATTCACGCCGTCGAGGCGTTTGTTTTCAGGTATCAGGCGATAGTTAGGTGCAAAAATGGCACAGCCCGTGCGTTTGGCGAGATTATAGGTAATGGCGCGATGGCTTATTGCGCTGCCGGCGGCAAAGGCGCCGCCGTGAATGTAAAGAATGCGGCGCGTGGAGTCTGTATCTGGTAGGGTCGTCCATTCGCCGCCAATGATAACATTAGGCTTTGTTTCCAACGTAACGGCGCGGTGGTCACACGGGTCATCGCGTTCACTGCCAAATCTCTCAAACCTTGCGCGTTTGGCCCGCAATGTCGCCGCTTCGCCGCCTTGCTTAGCGGGCTTTGTAAAGTTCTCTTCCAGATATTTTAAAACATCTTTTTGCCCTTCGGAAGGTGGGTCTTTGAAATTTACGTTATGGGGCGGACTATCCCAGCGAGAGAGGTCTTCTCCGCCTAGATAAAATTGCACAAATAGTCCCAAAGCTACTAGGGCAATAAAAAATCCAATAACTGCAAATGCCATAAGTCCCACTCCAAATCACAACATACAATGCATGATTTGAAAGCTAGGGGAAGGGGCAAATGTGAATGGGTAAGCTATAAAGTTGCAAATAAACTAGCTGCCCAACTGCGCCAGATAGCTTTGTTGTTTGCCCATGGCTCCGCTGCCAATTATTAAATAGTCTGTTTCAAGTTCGGCGATGATGATTAGCCTTTTTGGTCGTTCCTTAACCGACTTGCCCGCGGTGTCGCAGTTTGTGATCTGCGAGGACAAGCGCCATCATGGCTTCGGCCACGGGGACGCCGCGAATGCCAACACACGGATCATGTCGCCCTTTTGTGCGTACATCGATTTCATTGCCATCTGCATTAATTGAGGGGACGGGCGTGAGCATAGAGGAGGTAGGCTTAATCGCAAGGCGCACGACAATTTCGTCGCCATTGCTTATACCGCCAAGGATGCCGCCTGAGTGGTTGCTTTGAAATTCCGGCTCGCCGTCTTTCATCCTAATGGCGTCAGCGTTCTGCGGGCCTGTATAGCCGCCTGTCTTAAAACCGTCACCAATTTCTACGGCTTTGGCCGCGTTGATGCTCATCATGGCTGAGGCGAGGTCTGCGTCGAGCTTCCCGTAGACCGGCGCCCCCCATCCTGCAGGAACGCCGCTGGCACGTACCTCAAGAATTGCGCCAACAGAACTGCCGTCCTTGCGTATTGCATCGAGATAGTTTTCCCATGCTTTGGCCGCGATAGGATCAGGACACCAAAACGGATTATCCCGAACGGTGTTCCAATCCATTCGAGACGAATCCACTTTTTCCGTTCCAATTTGAACAACACCGCCCGTAATTTTAATGTCTTCACCTAGCACCTTGCGGGCAACTGCAGCGGCGGCCACGCGGCTAGCCGTTTCGCGGGCTGAACTGCGGCCACCGCCGCGATAATCACGCACGCCGTATTTAGCGTCATAGGTGAAATCAGCATGGCCAGGGCGGTAGCGCGTTTTAATCTCGGAATAATCTTTGGAACGTTGGTCTGTGTTTTCAATCATCAGGCTAATCGGCGTTCCGGTCGTGACGCCTTCAAACACGCCAGATAGGATTTTTACGGCATCAGCTTCTTTGCGCTGTGTTACGAAACGCGATGTGCCTGGTTTGCGCTCATCAAGAAAACGCTGAATGAAATCAGCCTCAATTTCTATATTCGGTGGGCAGCCGTCAACGACGCAGCCGATGGCTGGCCCGTGGGACTCGCCCCATGTGGTGAAGCGAAACATATGTCCGAATGTATTATGGCTCATTCAAGCGTCCTTCTTTTAGGGCGCATGGGTACCCTATTGAAAGCCGTGTTTAACGAGTAATACTTAAAAGGGCTAGATTAAACCGCGCTAGACAGCGCGCGACCTTGCTGGAATGCGATAAGCTTGCGGGGCAGGCGGAACTAGCGTTTCGAAGGCTCTTTTGGCTTGGATGAAGGCTGAGACGTCACCATATGGGCTATCTGGATGAAAGAATTTAGCCTTTTTGCGCCATGCTGAGCGAATCTCGGCTTCGCGCGCAGAGATGTTGAGGCCGAGTGTCATAAGGGCGTCTTGGCGTGTCATGTAAATTCCCACATTCAATCTTTATAATTTAGAGCGCTTTTACCTAATTTGGAAAGCGCTTAACTTTCCGCCATTAAGAGTCTATAAAGGTTAATAACTCGCTGAAAAGTATAGTTAATTTTGTATTTAGGATAAAAATAGCATGAATAAACCCATCATACCGCCGACTCCAACCGATGCGGAATATGCAAAACGTGCTGAGCGCCCTGATCATAAGATGTTCACAGTCGATGACCCTATTAGCTATTTTGAACGGTGGCTGGGCGAAGCTGGAAAGACAGAGCCTAATGACCCGAACGCCATGACGTTATCTACAGTCGATAATATGGGTTTGCCCGATTCCAGAGTCGTGCTTTTGAAAGGCGTTGATGATCGTGGTTTTGTTTTTTATTCCAATGAGAATAGTGACAAAGGTGAGCAGCTTAAACTTAATGGTAAGGCGGCGTTGTGTTTCCATTGGAAAACTAAAAAACGCCAAGTGCGTGTGCGGGGCCCCGTGGCCAAAGTCAGTAAGAAAGAAGCCGATGAATATTTTGCGCAGCGTGCGCGAGGGAGCCAAATCGGTGCGTGGGCCTCTGATCAGTCTTCCGTTATCCAAAGTCGCTCTCAACTCGAAACGAAGATTGAAGAAGCTGAGAAGCGTTTTGAAGACCGCGCTATTATTTGCCCGCCGCATTGGCATGGTTGGCGCGTCAAACCACTGTTTATCGAATTTTGGGAAGATGGGCCCTTCCGCCTACATGATCGTCGCCGTTTTCACCGCGCTCGAACGGGTGCGCGGTGGAAATCCGAACGGCTTTGCCCTTAAAACACTATTAGCCTAGGGAACGCAGATGGAACTTTTGTTTTTTATCATTCTTGCGATAATCTTCTTTGGCATCTTTGGAGACGGTGAAAAGCACAAGAGTAAGCAGAAAAGGAAATCGCGCTCTCGGGCGGCTCTCTCGCCAAAAGCTATTAGCGGGGCATCAGGAAGAGCAGATGAAAACTATCCGCGTGACTGGAAAAATTATGAGGCCGCCGAACGTAGCGAGCACGCCGGCATGCAAGATGATGTCGACCCAACTGAATTGTATAAGATTTCGAAAGATCGCATAGACCGCGCACGCAAGATAGCAGCGGGCAAACTCTCCGATAGTCTGCAAAGTTTTGAAACAACTACAAAAACTGCAAGAAACCTGCGCACAAGCGGCGTTTATGTTGCTAAACAGCCGCCGCTTGTGCGCGATATGAATCTGTCACGAAAACTATTTTTATCAGGCGGGCGCAGCACTATATTTGGGGAGCGGCAGAAAAAGAGTTTTGGTTTTAAAACGATCTTGGGTTTGGTAGGTTTGGCCATAATCGGACTGCATATGTTTGGTACGCTGGGCTCATAAAGCTAAATTTAAAGGTAATGGCATGACAGACTTAATCACGACGCCCCCGAAAGTTTCAGGCTTGAAGCGCCGTAAGGCGCGCGATGTTATCCACCGCATTGCGCTGGTCTTGGCTGTTCTGACACCGCTCGTATTTATGATGGCTGGGTTCGGGGCGAAGTTCGGGCTTTGGAGTTGGCAATTTGGTCTTGGTACACTGACACGCGGCGTTGGCATGAAAATGCTTATGGGATTAGTTGCATTTGGTCTTTTAGCGGTGATCGCCACGGTTTTGGTGAAACCCCGAAAAGGCTGGTGGGTTGGCATCTTGACGCTTATTATTGGCATTGCAGGCATGGCCAAAGGTGCCGCCACACAAAAGACCGTGGCAAGCCTGCCGTTTATACACGATGTAACGACGGATACGCAAAACCCGCCTGTATTTACTGACGTTATTTTGACTGAACGCGGTAAAGTCGAAGGCGTTAATACGCTCGAATACATAGGTAAGACTGCGCCGTCTGGTGCGGATTTGAAAGAAAAGACACTTGTGTCTGTTTTGCAAACAGCCGCATATCCGAATGTGCGCTCTCTTGTGCTGGGTGACACGCCTGATGTGGCTTTCGGCGAAGCCCTTGTGGTGGCTAAATCTATGGGCTGGACCATCAAATCTAAAAACCTTGAGGCGGGTACAATCGAAGCTACAGCGACGACATTCTGGTACGGCTTTAAAGACGATGTCGCCATCCGCATTCGGCCTGCAGAGGGCGGGGGCTCTATCGTCGATGTGCGCTCCGTCAGCCGCGTTGGAGGCTCAGACCTCGGGGCGAATGCCGCGCGGGTGAAAGCATTCTTAGGGAAGCTAAGCGGTTAGGTCGCAGTATTAAGCGAGGCAGTATTCGCTCTTAAGCCCGCCCGCACAATTTGATGTCACACGCCCGGTTTCTTCCATATGAATGAGGTGCGCGAGGACGCTATGTGCGGCCGCAGGGTGGAGGCGCTTGTCAACGTCTTTATAAATGCTAGCCACCATATCCGTAATGGCGTGTAGGCCGCCTTTGATGGCGTCTAAAATCTGATCTTCTCGTATGTAGCGGTGAGCAATATATTCGCTCACAAATTCTGTGGGGTTGTCAATGGATGTACCGTGAGTTGGCCAGATGCGCGTGAAATTGCGGGATTTTACACGCTCTAGGCTCGATAGATAGTCGCCCATATGACCGTCTGGCGGGGAGACGACGCTCGTTGACCAGCCCATAATATGGTCACCTGAAAACAGAATGTTCTCTTCTTGAAGGGCAAAACAGAGATGGTTTGAGGTGTGGCCCGGCGTGTGAAGGGCCTCAAGTGTCCAGCCTTCACCTTTAATGACGTCGCCGTCTCGCAGTTCAACATCCGGCCTAAAAGTTAGGTCATCACCCGCTTCTAGACGAACTTCGCCGCCCTCGGGCTCGCGCATTTGCAGGCCGTATCCATGAACGTCACATCCATGGGCTGCGGCAAGAGGCTTGGCGAGAGGGGAGTGGTCCATATGGTGGTGCGTTACGAGGACGTGGCTGACTGTACGTCCCTCTAGCGCTTTCCATAGTGCGGCGCGGTGATTTTCTGTATTCGGACCGGGGTCGATTACAACCACGCTTTCACCGCCTATGATGTAGACTCCCGTCCCAGTATAGGTGAACGGGCCAGGGTTATCGGCAATCACGCGCTGAATCAGCGGTGAAAGCTGATCGCAGCGACCATATTCAAACTCAAAATTTCGAACAAAGGGAATAGCCATAGTGAGTAAAAAGCTCTTTAATTGATTCAATTTCGGGCTTTATAGCCAAATTAGACTTCTATGCATATGACATTCATGTGACGTAGCGTAAAAAACACATATTTTTGAAAGGCCGACTGAACTCGTAATCATTTAATCATGATTTATGAGCTTTTAATGGACGCGCCTTACGCGTTCAGCACGTCCTTTTTCATTTACGCGGATTAGATAGCTGCCCAAGGACGCCTTAATAATTTTTGCCGTGTTGGGTTTACCATTTCTCACTTTTGGTACTCTAACGCCAGATCCGCCAATTTGTTCCCAGACTTGTCCGTTAGTCATATAAAACCGAACTCTCTTGTTTCTCAAACTCTCCCAACGGTCAATTGTCAGCAAGACTTCAGTTACATCGCTTGTATCGGGCTTTACGCGTTTCTTTTTCGCCGCAGGTTTAGAAGAAACTTTCGTTTCAGCTTGCGCAGAAGAGGGAACATCAGGCGGATTTATTCCTTCAGATACCTTTGCTTCTTCAGATACTTTTGTTTCTTCGCTGCGTTTTTTACCGCCGCCAAACAGTTTTTTCAGACTCAGGGAGGGTATGTTAAACCCGAAAGCATCTCGCTCTACAGTTTCAATGGATTCTTTATCAACTGTTACAACTTGACCGCTTTTTTCTGCCTCTTCAAATTTGCCAACAGCATTGTCATAGCAAGACAACCTATCAGGACCGTTTTCTATGGATTTACAGCTATAAATAGCTGCAAGTTCATCTGGAATATTCAGGTCTTGCGCGTAGACAGGCGAGTTCAATACTGTGAAAAAAATAGCTGTTGTTATAGCTATACTATAAAAAAATCGACCGTAGCTCATTTTACAAATCCTAAATTACGTCTCGCTGAATATGACAAATATATCCATAATTCAGGTTTATATAGTCGACTTTTAATCGCCAAGTAAGCCTTAAGCTGAAAAATCAATACGGTCTAATGTAAAGGGCTGCTTTGGCTATATGGTCTTAGATAACACCAATAATGGTGTTAAAAATGCAACACTTGAAAATTATCTACAAGAAAAGATTAATAAAAATTAGGATTCCTATTGAGAGTTGCCCCTGAGCTGTCATATACGCGCACGTGAGGCACGCATGCCATGCCAGAAAAATGTCAATATATGACGAACAACTAACATGAAACCAGTTCGAAGGGGTTCCACATGAATTTTATTAACAAGACACGTCTATTACAGACATCCGTACTCTCTAGCCTTTTGCTAGGCTTAGGCGGAATTGCTCATGCTCAGGACGGTCAAGTCGAGCAAGTCGAGCAAGTCCCTGCATATGAAGCAGACAACGATGAAGTGGTTGTGACGGGGTCACGTATTCGCCGTCCAGACTTAAACACGGCGTTCCCAACGCTCGTTGTTGATCAAGACACATTTGAAAAAAATGCCTTTACGAACATTGCCTCTGCTCTACAGCAAATCCCTGCCTTCGGAACGGGCACGACACCAAATGGTGGCCAAGGTGCCAACGTTGGCGTTAACTTCGTCGACTTCTTGGGCCTAGGTTCACAAAGAACACTAACGCTTGTTAATGGACGCCGTTTTGTCTCTTCAAATGTAGCTGGTACAGGCGCGCAAGTTGATTTTGGTGTTATTCCAATCGGACTTGTTGAGCGTATTGATACAGTCGGTGTTGGCGGCGCGCCAACATATGGTTCTGACGCTATTGCGGGTACAATCAACGTCATATTGAAAGAAGACTTTGAAGGTCTCGAAACAAGTTTCCAGTTTGGCGAAAGTGAAAGAGGCGATGCTGACACGTTCCAGTATCAATTCCTTGTCGGCGCAAACAGCGATAATGGCAAAGGTAACGTCACTTTCAGTGCTGAATACAATAGAGACACTGGTCTGAATCAGAGTGATCGTCCAGAAATTTACATTAATGAGGCGCGCGCTGAACTCGTTGCCCAAGGTAGTGGCTTATTCGCGGATGTAGCTATTCCAAGCGGTGTTGACGCTTCTGTCTTCGATACAGACGGCGACGGCATCCTTGATAATGTAAACCGCATTATTAACCCGAATGGCGAGTCAGTTAACATTCAGCTTTTCACTGACGGCGGCATTATTTCACCAACCGCTACACTCATTCCGTCATTCGGTATTGGGGCATTTGGCGGCGAATTCTTTGCTTTCAACACAGATGGATCGCTAACAACTATTCAACCTGGTGTGACCCCGCCAAGCGGCGCGTTTCGTTCACTCGGTGGTTTTGAAAATGATTTCTTTGTTAACACAACACAAATCAGATCTCCCGTAGACCGTATCAACTTTGGTTCGACTTTCAATTATCAGATCAATGATTTGGTTAAATTTAAAGGGGATTTCCAGTTCGCTCACGGTAGTGCGGTTGAGCTTGCTAACCAAGGCGGCTTTCAAACCTTTGTCTTTGGCGGAACATCTGGCGCAGTTGAATTTACTCCAAGCAATCCGTTCCTAACGGATCAAGCGCGCAGCGTATTGGTTGACGACATAGGTCTTGCGCCTGACGATACTTTTTTCCTATCACGCTTTAACAACGACCTTCTTAATGGTGGTGAGGTTACACGCGAATCAAACCTTTTCCGTCTTGCAGGTGGTTTTGAGGGTGATTTCTCTATCGGTGAGCGCGATTTCTATTGGGATATCGGCGGGACTGTCGGTCAAAGCGATATTACGACGCAAACCCTTCTTTTGAATAATCAGCGTTTCCTAAATGCCATTGACGCGGTTATTGATCCTGCAACAGGGCAAATTGCCTGTGCTGTCACGGTCGCAAATGAGCCGGATCTCGTCGGCAACGGTTTGAGCGAAACATCGTCTGATGTTACGGCTTGTGAGCCGCTTAACCTATTCGGGGATGGCGTCGCCACTCCTGAAGCTATTGATTTTGTTCAGCAGCGCGGCGTTTCCGTTGATGGTATCAATCAGTCAGTTTTCTCGGCTAACTTTGGCGGTGACTTGTTCGCGCTTCCAGCTGGTGATGTTGCCTTCTCAGTCGGTTATGAAGAGCGCCGTGATAGTGCGTCGTTCGAAACTGGCGGGGCTGTTGAAGTCGGTCTTGGCCGTGCAGCGGCTGTTCCTGATACAGGTGGACGGACATCTACAGAGGAATATTACGGAGAGGTTTATGTCCCTATTGTCAGTCCTGATTTGAACATTCCATTTGTTGAAGTCCTTGAAGCTGGCGCTCAGGTTCGTAATATTGATAACTCACAAGCGGGTAAATTCACAGCTTACACTATCGAGGGTACTTACAAGCCTGTTCAAGATTTGACATTCCGTGGTAACTACACGGAATCATTGCGTGCGCCGTCTTTGATTGAACTGTTCTCACCTGTCTTGACATCGTTCCAATTCGCGGACGATCCTTGTGATGCACGTTTTATTGGCGATAATCCAAACCGCGTAGCAAACTGTGCAGCTGTTGGTATCGGGCCAGGATTTGAGTCGAACGTCGTAGGCGCTACAGCTCAAGGTTCTCAAGGTGGTAACCCTAATCTTACTAATGAAGAAGCTGAGGCGTTTACAATCGGCGCCGTTCTTCAGCCGCGCTGGATTCCAGGTCTGACCATTCAAGCTGATTATATCAACATTGAAATCGCTGACTTGATTGGGGCTCAAACACTCGAGAATAACCTCGAAACGTGTTTTGATGCAGATCCATCTGACTTCCCTAATGTCGCATGTGGCTCTTTTACGCGTGATGCCGGTGGTCAGGTCGTTGACTTTACATCAGGTCAGCTAAATGCGGATAATGCTGAATATCAATTCTTGAATTTGCGAGCAGATTACGGATTTGAAGTTGCAGACCTCTACAACCTTTTGGGTGGTTCAGCGCAAAGTGATTATGGTAACTTTAACATCGACCTGAACGCTTTCCATGTTATCCAACGTGACGAAGTTTTTGCGGGCGTTGAGGCCGATAACACGATTGGTAACTTCGGAGACCCTCGTTGGTCTGGTACAGCTGACTTCACATGGCAGAAAGATGGACTGCGTGCTTTCTGGAGAACTATCTGGCAAGACCGTACGCTTCTAAGCCCATCTGGCGAACAATTGTTTGCTGACCCAGAAGGAAACGTCGTAAATACACTATCAGGCAACTTCTTGCACAATGCGTCACTTTCTTATGATCTCTCTGATGCAATTGATAGCTACGATAAGCCAGTCGTATTGCAGCTTAATGTCAACAATGTATTTGACGATGATCCAGGTAACGGCACACGCCGCGCTTTTGGTGATTTCTACCAAAGCGAAATCATTGGACGTTCATACAGCGTTACACTTCGCGCAACATTCTAGCCTTAGTTAGATTGTAGTAATAATTAGAAAGGCGGGTCTTCGGACCCGCCTTTTTTTTAATCTTACTAATTTGTTTTAAGCTTAATGAGCTGAACTCGGCAGTCGTTATGAAATTGGCCGCTTGCTTACCTGACCGTTCTGCGGTGTTAAGTCATTTTCCAGACTATAGCCCATGACGTCTAATTGATAGGATTGAAAAATGTATTCAATGTGAGGCGTCCTTTGACGGGGTCGGCGGGATACGGAGTTTCGTCGCCAACGATAATCGTATGTAGATTAGTACCAAAATAGAGCACGGCTCGGTTATACGCCGCATCAATGCGTGCAATTTCTTCAAATCGTTTGTCTGGCTTGTCAAAATATGCAGCCGGCGGTTCTCCAAATTCATTGTGATCCGTTTCAACAGCCTGCTTGTATTCAGGAAATCTCGCATTTGTGACAGCTTCAAAGCCAGTCCGGCGCTGACGATAAAAAGCTGTGCCGCCTTTTTCTGCTCCGCATAGATAATGCAGAAGAGCGACTTTCTTATCATCTCCCCCGTCAACATGGGGTAGACGTTGGACAAAATTAAGATCCTTTCCGGGTGTAGTCACGAGAGACAGAAAGCACTCCTGCAATTTCAAGCCCTTTGTGTAGCCAAAAATATCGATAAGGATATCCGTAAGTCCGCGAGTCAGGGCTTGGAAGTAAGTACTCGGCGCTGGAGCGCGAACACCTGGATAATAAGGCGCATTTGCCGAGAATGATTGAGTCTCCGCATTTTCCACCAACTCCATTGGCAAAGGATGGAAATTATCAATGACAATCAGCGGTGATTTTTCGGCGCCAATCTCGCGTTGATCAACTTGCCACCAAGGCGCAGAATCGATTTTCAATGAGGTCATAATATGTCTTTCTACTGCCCCGCCAACATTCTCGGAAAGTTCCATCTTGCGACGAGGGCTGAGCGTCATTTTGAACGCGAGCCCTTGTTAGTTCTTTACCCTCAGCCGATAATGCTAGCCAAGCGAATATCAATAAAATGAGCAGAAGCTGTACTCGGTTAGGCCTTAGGGGGACATTTTTGCAACACTCTAGAAGATAGAAGCGCGCATCAACTGTAGTAGGGCGTAATCATATATTGGCCGTGTAAATTACGAGATCACGCCAAACATTGAAGTTTGCCCAGCCTGCTACGTCGCAAGTGGGTATAAGCGTATATCCAGTTACTTTAACTCGCCAATGTCGGCTGTGAGTTGCATCTCGCCGCGTGACATGGCCTCAGCTTGAGCTCGAGCCTTTAGCAAGGCCTTAACCTCAGGGAGAGCCGTGATTTCGCGAAGCGTGCTAATCTCTTTGCCGGCCTGGGTAGAGGCATTGAACAGCTCTTCAAACTGCTGACCACGTGTCTTTGGGCGCGGGAAGCGGCGAAGATTGATTTTGGCATTAGCTTCAATGCCGCCGAGGTCTCGTGCGACCTCAATAGCCTTCATGATGCCGCCAAGTTCATCGACAAGGCCAAGCTCTTTAGCTTGTGCGCCTGTCCAAACACGGCCCTTAGCAATTTCGCGGACACGCTCAATCGGTAAATTACGGCCCTCTGCAACAACGGTCGTGAAATCGATATATGTATCTTCCATCTGGTCAGTGAAAGCTTTGCGCTGGGCTTGGGTCCAGGGCTCGGCGCCCGAATAAGCATTAGCGTATTCGCCGCCAATTGTGATGCCGTCGATATTATAACCAACCTTAGCAAAAGTGTCTTTGAGGGCGACCTTTCCGCCAAGAACCCCAATAGAACCTGTAATCGTCGTTGGCATCGCGACGATTTTATCGGCATTAGCGGCGACATAGTATCCACCAGATGCTGCATACTGACCCATACTAATGATTATGGGTTTATCCGCAGCTTTTGCAATTTCAATAGCGTTGTGGATTTGATCTGAAGCTGTTGCACTTCCGCCGGGGGAGCTTACGCGAAAGACAATGGCTTTAACCCTTTTGTCTTCAGACGCTTTGATGAAGGCTTTAGACAGTGTATCTCCGCCCATAGAGAGGCCGTTTGCGAACGGATTGCTACCGTCTTGGCTTTCGCCCATCATCACCGCACCTTGACCGCCGATAAAGGCAATGACGTCGCCCGTAACGGAAATGCCAGGGCCATATTTTTTGACAGAGAGGAGCTTGGCATTTTCGCCGCCGGCTTTTTCTTTGGCTGCTTTTTCAGCGTCAATATAATGTCCGAGCTTGTCTACAAGACCTGCCTCGAGGGATGTTTCTGCCGAATGAGGGGAGGCGTTTAGAAATTCCGTAACCTTAGCGTTGCTCAATTTGCGATCAGAGCTGATGTGGTCAACGGCTGTATCATAAAGAGAGGTAAGGTAGCTCGTCGTCGCTTCACGGTGAGCGTCAGTATAGCCCGACTGCGTGTAAACATTGGCCGCGCTCTTATACTCGTAGAACTGCGCGAATTCTGCTTTGGCATCATATTTTTCAAACACGCCGCCATAAAATCCAGTTTCAGAGTTAAGGCCTGCCGCAGAAAATCCCGTTGTGTCTTGCAGCCAAATCTCGTCCGCCCCCGTGGCGACCATATAAGGAATTATAGAGGTGGCCTCGAAACCTTGGCTGTGAGCGATAATAAATTTACCGCTCTCTTTAAAGTCTAGCATGGCAAGGCGCAGTTCTTCTGCACTCGCTGGAGCCATGCCAAAGCCGGTGCGAATTAAAAGGCCTTTCACTTTATCGTCTGTTTTCGCGCGGTTGAGGGCGCGCACTGTATCAACAACTGAGCTTGGTGTGTCCCCAAACAAGCTCGCACCTGCACCGTGATCTTGAATGGGTCGCCGCATATCGAGCGTTAAAATGGTGTTACCTGTAATATTAGCTTTGTCACCGCCTGACATGGCTGCGCCTGCTGCGGCCCCGATGCCTATTAACATAAGAAATAGGACAAACATGAAAATGAAGCCGCCAATGATAACGGCAAGAAGAGTGATAAAAAATTGGCGCATTATTAATGTCCTTGAATACAGGCAAAACAGGGTTGGAGGCCGTATAGTAGCACGGCTTATTGTTTATCAGTAAACAGTAAAATAGAGTGTTTGCAAAGATATTTCTCGATTATCGATAATAATTTTACAGCTCTCATTCCAAGAAAGTAATAGTTTCTGGAATGATTTTCTAAATCATGGTTAATATACACAGGATTTTAACGTGCGAGCTCGGGGGCCTTGAGTGGTAAAAGGGCAAGCAATACAAAATAAATTATTTTAATTGTGAATAAAATACGGATTAAAAACGTAGAATTTTAAGTAAAATTTCTTTTCAAATTCTCATCTGAAATTTCTAATATTTACCCGTTGCAATATATAAACATAGGCGTTATGACGCCGTTCATTCGCTAGCGCGGTATAGTTGCTGGGGTGTCGCCAAGTGGTAAGGCAACGGTTTTTGGTATCGTCATTCGGAGGTTCGATCCCTCCCACCCCAGCCATTCATCTCCCGCAGTAAAACTCCCCCCCAATTAAAAAAAACTAACAAAACCTTAAAGAAAATCTACTTTTTGTTACTAAGTAACGATTGATTAACGAAAGGTTTACGTCTAGACGTTTCTTTAAGAACGAAGAACATGCAAAAATGCATGTCGAGAATTTGGAGGACGGGACTGGTGAACACACACAGCGCCATAACGACTATTTTTAAGACGAGTCTTATTGCTGCGTCTCTCATTGCGGTGTCTTTGCCAGCAATGGCGCAGTCAACTAACGCAGAGGCTGCTTATGCAAGTGTTTTGCAAGATATTGAAAATGCACAGCTAAATATTGCTCAGCGCGAATCTTATATTGCAACGCAAGAGGCAAAGATTGCGAGTTTGCGAAAGCAAATAAAGGACTCAGGCACACTATCGGCGGCTGTAGAGCCTATGCTGGGAGAAATGGTGAGTGCCATTGAAGGTGAAATTAACAAAGATATACCATTTTTGGCGGGTGTTCGTTTTCAGCGTCTAGATAAGCTAAAGGCAGATATAGCGGATCCAACAAATACGCCCGGAAATAAAATGCGCAGTGCTTTGCTAATTTATGATATTGAAGTTGGCTATGGCCAGTCTCTAGAGGCATATGGTGGTCAGCATCCGACTAACCCTGGTGCGCGTTATGCGGCCTGTGAGGCAGACGTAAATTCTTCTGGGTGTAATCTAACTGATGGCCTTGCAGATAAATTAAATGCAGGCGCCACAGTGCGTGATCTTCGCAATGAGATTTTTGACGGAAGTTATCTTCGCTATGGCCGCCTTGCGCTGGCCTATCAGCAATTTGATGGCTCTGAGACATTAAGATATGATCCGCAGTCAAAAGAGTGGGTGGAACTTTCATCCGGTCAGGCTCTGGAAGTCGAGCGGGGTCTACGTACAGCACGAGGCGAAGCCGCCCCGAATGTTGTGAACGCACCAGTTTACATTAGTAATTAAGGCGGCTTGCCGTCCCAGCCCGTCCTTTTGGTCGGGTTTCACAAGATTTTGCAGGCCGTATGGGTTGCAAATGAGGCGGAATTCCCCGCCACCCATACGTTCCACATAATGTGGGCAAAACAACGATGAAAACAAAACTTGGAAGGAAACCATGTCGAACTTTTCTATAACCAAGCACATCTTGCTCGCGGGTGCGACAGTCATGGCATTTGCCATGCCAGCCCATGCCCAGCTCGATGCTGCTCTTAGTGCCGCAAAGTCGTCTACAGCTGCTAGCGCAGCGTCTCAACAACGTGTTGAGCGTGATGATGATGCTGCTGATTCAGCCATTCGCGAATATCGCGCCGTGCTTCAGCAAAAAGATAATATCGCGCTATTTGTTGACCAACAGGATATCTATCTTCGTTCTCAAAAGGCAGAGATTGAGAGTCTTAATCGTCAACTTAGTACTGTTGAGCAAATTAAGCAGGGGATGTCCCCGATGATGCTTAAGATGGCAGCGGCTCTTGAAGATAGCATTAATGCTGATCTTCCTTTCCGTCTATCTGAGCGCCGGGCTCGTGTTGAACGCATCAAAAGCGTTCTAGCTGACCCTGATGTCTCACCAGCTGAGCAGTACCGCCAAGTTCTCAACGGTTTCAAAATCGAAGTGACATATGGCCAGGGGCTAGACAGTTATGAAGGCGTTCACCCAACTCGTCCGGGTAATGTTGTGAACTTTCTGCGCTTTGGCCGTACATCTTTACTCTATATCTCAAAAGATGAGACTGAAATCGCGCGTTACAATATTTCGACGAAATCATGGGATGCTGTGGACGGCGGAGAAGCGCTAGCACTTCGCAAAGCTATTCGTATTGCCAATGGCGAAGCTGCACCTGACATGGTGTATGCGCCAGTCATCGTTGGAAATTAGGAGTTCAAATCATGGATAATAAAATGAAATTCTTTACAAAAACGACGGCGG
>CAZFWZ010000015.1:0-34702 GCA_964522765.1 uncultured Caulobacterales bacterium
CTGTCAGCGCCGGGATTGACATAGACGGCGCGAAAGCCGTCTGCTGTTTCTGTGACGGCACTAGACAAAAGCACGCGGTTTTCCGGCAGCGGCCTATACCGCGTGACGCTTCGGGCCTGGGTGAGGGCTTTGCCTAAAGTTTCGGCACTGCCAAAATCAATGTCGGACGAGAGCCAAACAGCGTCTGATGGACTAATATCCGCTCCCTTTAGCACGGCCGCGGCGGTGCTTCGGTTGGAGGGCAGTGCTGAAACGCTAAGCGTTTTAAGACGGTTCATAGCGTCAGACGCGGGCGCGAAACTTACCGTTTTTTGTTCCCCTGCTGTGCTGAGAGGGAGAACATCTAAATTGTCGCGGCTTGCTTTGGTAATGCGGGCTTCGGCATCGCGGATTATGGTCGTGAAACTCGGCGCTGCGTCCCAGCCATTGTCAATCACAAGCGTGAGCGGACGCGAAGTTTCCGCGGCCTTACTGCCCATGATGGGCGAAGCCAGCGCAATAGCTATTAGAGCAGCGAGAAACAGGCGAAACAACAATAGCCAAAGCGGCGTGCTGTCAGGTGTTTCTTCTTCAGTCATTACGTCTTGAAGGATACGTAGCGGCGGAAACTCTGCCTGCTTAGGCTGCGGCGGCGTGACTTGCAAAATCCACCAGATGAGGGGCAGAACAAGCAGGCCAAGCAAAGCGAGCGGCGCAAGGAAGGTTACAGGACCAATGGCTAAATTAAGGGCAAACTCTATCACAGCGCGTCACCTGACATCGCGATATAGGCCGCCGTTAGCGCGGCATTAGCAGGCTTGTCGGTTTCATGCACAATCAGCGGCCAATCCAGACGCCGCGCAAGCTGGCTAATAGCCGCGCAATGGGCTTCGAACTTTTCGCGGTAGTTTTCGCGCGCTTGCTCAGCGCGCCCCACGAGGAGCGGTTCAAGCTTTGATAGGCCTGGGAAACGCAGTTTTACGCGGCCTTTAAAGGGGAAGTCTCGCTCAGCTGGGTCAATGGTATGAATTAGAATGCCTTTGGCCGGGCGAGCAGATAGGCGCGCTAAGCGTTGCTGCCACACGGCGTCACCTTCAAGAAAATCGCTGCTGATGACGAGGCGTGCATGCGGAGGAATATCTGCATCTAAATTGCCGATTTCGCCTTTGCTTCCTGCAAGGCGCAGCGCGATACGTTCTAGCCCAATTTTACCTGTGCGAGGTATATTCGTCTCGCCTATTACCGCGCAGCGCTCGCCTGCTTGCATCAGTAGAATTGCGAGTGCCATAGAAATAACCGAGGCGCGGTCTTGCTTCGTTGGTACTTTCTTGCTGCTTTGCCAATTCATGCCGGGGCCGCCGTCACGCCAGAAGTAAACCGTATTCGCAGCTTCCCATTCATTCTCGCGCACATAGAGTTGATTGCCGCGTGCGCTTCGCCGCCAATCAATGCGGTTGGCGGCATCTGAGCTGTGGTAGTTTCTATATTCCCAAAATGTCTCGCCTTGGCCCGCGCGCCTGCGGCCATGCACGCCTTGGGTCACGATGGCGGCCACCCGTTCGGCTTCAGCAAGCAAATGCGGATAGGGCGCGGCAAGGTGTTCCGCGCGCTTGCGCAATTCCAAAGCTTTTGGTGCAGCAACAGGCATGCGGTCTAGTTAAGGCTCGCTTTCAAAGTCGCGATGGTGCCGGCCATAGTTTGTCCATCGGCGCGGGCTGCAAAGTTAAGCGCCATGCGATGCTGAAGGACAGGCACAGCAAGCTCTAAGACATCATCTACGCTCGGCGAAAGTCGGCCTTCAATCAGCGCCTTAGCGCGAGAGGCCAGCATGAGCGCTTGCCCTGCGCGCGGGCCAGGGCCCCAGGACACGTTCTTGCGGATGCTTTCAATCGGGCTTTGGTCAGGACGCGCATTTCGAACAAGCGTCAGAATTGATTCGAGCACTTTTTCGCCAACAGGAAGTTTGCGCACAAGCAACTGCATGTCTTGAAGCTGTTTTGCGCTTACCGCGCCTTTAGCCTCAGCCATCTTCGCGCCTGTCGTCGCCAGCAAGATTTGGCGCTCTGTTTCAAGCGCAGGAAAGTCGACATTAATTTGAAAAAGGAAGCGGTCAAGCTGCGCTTCGGGGAGGGGGTAAGTTCCCTCTTGCTCAATAGGGTTTTGTGTCGCCAGTACATGAAAGGGTGCAGGGAGATCATGACGAACACCCGCGACGGTCACGAATTTCTCTTGCATAGCTTGGAGCAGTGCAGATTGCGTACGCGGGCTGGCGCGGTTAATTTCATCCGCCATCAAAAGCTGGCAAAAGACGGGGCCGGCAATGAAACGAAAGCTGCGTTTGCCTTTGGCGCTTTCTTCTAGCACTTCTGAGCCAATGATATCTGCCGGCATTAGGTCTGGCGTAAATTGAATGCGCTTGCCATCAAGACCCATGACTGTGCCGATGGTTTCGACAAGCAGGGTTTTCGCGAGACCGGGCACACCGACGAGTAGCGCGTGACCGCCAGATAAAATTGCTGTCATCGCCAACTCGACGACTTTGTCTTGTCCTAAAACAGTTGTGCCAATGGCCGCTTTGGCCAGTTGTAATTTTTCGCTAGCTTTAATAGCGCTTTTTTCAAGCGCGGGGCTAACAGTCGTGTCTTGTAGGGTCATAATCGTCTCAAGTGTTCTGGCGTGATGTTATATAACAGTCTTTAGCAGCTTTTAGACTAGGAATAACATCACTAATGCGTAAAACTTTGTTCATGAACACTGAATCGACAAATGGTCGCGCCCAAGACGAAAATGATGTTAGATCCAATGACTTTTCCCTCGGTGATCTGATGAAAGCTATCAAAGAGGCTGAAGACGGCACTCGCCCTGTTGAAATGTGGAACCCAGAGCTTTGCGGCGATATAGATATCGTGATCAAATCCGACGGCTCTTGGTGGCATGAGGGCTCACGCATTGGCCGCGCGGGGCTCATTGGTCTCTTCGCTTCGGTACTTCGTAAGGATGAGGACGGCGAAACCTATCTTGTGACTCCTGTGGAAAAGCTCCTTATTACTGTTGAACGGGCGCACTTTATTGCCACGCGCCTAGATGTTGAAGGCGAAGGAAAAGATGCGCGTTTGTTTTTCACAACTGATTTTGGCGGGACAGTTGAAGCCGGGAAACAGCATGCTATTCGGGTCGAGACTGATCTAGAAACACTTGAACCCTCGCCATTTGTTCTTGTGCGCGGCCGTCTTGAAGCGGCTATGGCGCGCCCTGTGTTTTACGAATTGGTCGAGCATGCGGTAGAAATCGAGACAAAAGATGGCCCGCAGCTTGGCGTTTACAGTAATGAGGTCTTCTTTCCTCTCGGTCCGCCCAAAGCGCATAACGCCTAATGCCGCTCTCTGATCCGCTTATCTCGCGTGTACGCAGCGCGCTACTCCCGCTGCAAATTCAAGACGCCGCTGACGAGGTCAAGCGTGAGGGCCAGAGGCAAGCCTCTGTCTTGATGCCGCTGATTAAACGCAAAGAATGGATGGTGCTGTTAACGCAGCGGCCTATGACCATGCCGCGTCACCCTGGTCAGATCAGTTTTCCGGGCGGGGGGCGCGAGCCTTTTGAAACGGCGATGGCGGCCGCGCTACGCGAGACGCAAGAAGAGGTTGGTATAGAGCCGCATGACATTCACGTCCTTGGCCGCCTCCCGAGCTTTAATGCGGTTAGCGAATACCGCGTGACGCCCTATGTTGGCGTAGTGGATAGCGGCGCTAAAATTATCCCTTGCGCGCGGGAGGTCGAGGATGCGTTTGAAGTTCCGTTTTCATTTGTCATGAACCCCGATAATCATATTGTCCGAGATGTTCATTTTGACGGTAGAGAGCATCGGCTTTATGATATGCCATATGACGGGCCGGATGGTGTCCACCGTAATATTTGGGGGATGACGGCTATGATGATGCGAAAATTATATGAAAGAGGGTTTGCCGATGTTAAGCCGTAGAGCCGTTTTAGCCTCAGCTATGGCCCTAGCCGCCTGTCAACCGCAGTCGCATGTTACAGGCCGCCCGCAAAAGCTAATAGCAGTGACAATGGACGACTTTAATCTTAGCTTTGATATCAAGCTCAGCCCTGCAGCGCGCAATGACGCTATTCTCGCCGCCTTTGACGCGCATAATCATAAAGCCGGAGGCTTTATTACAGGACGGTTTGTGGATGCGCCTGAGGGGAAATCTGTTGTTCAAAGCTGGTCAGACGCTGGGCACCTCGTTGGAAATCATAGTTGGACACATTTGAATTCCAGCGATGAAGATGCAAAGCTAATTGAAGCGGATATCCTAAAAAATGATGCGGCGCTCTCCGGCTTCTCAGCTTATGAGAAAATTTTCAGATTTCCATTTCTGGCAGAAGGTGGGACTGAAGAAAAGGTTGCCTTATACCGCGCATTTTTAAAAACAAACGGCTTTGCTAATGCGCCAGTGACAATCGATTCTTTAGATTGGTTTATCACGGACCGTATGGAAAAAAGGCTTAGAGAGAATCCAAAGGCAGACGTGTCGGGCTACCGTGATTATTATATTCAATTAGTGCGAGATGTTGCCCTGCAGAAACATGAATTGGCGTTAAAACTTGGTTATAATGACCTACCACATACTTTATTAGTGCATCATAATGTGCTCAATGGATTGTTCCTAGAAGATGTGATGGATGCATTGGTAGCTGATGGCTGGAGCTTTGTGGATGCTAAAGCTGCGCTGGCGCATCCGCTTTATAAACTAGAGCCAAAGACGCCGAACCGCGGACGCAGCGTGCTCTCTGTACTCGCGATAGAACAGGGAATTAAACCGGGGTTTCCGGAAAAATATTACGGCTTTGGCCGAGACTATATGGAAAGCTTGGGTCTTTAATGAATATCCTCAACCCACAAGATTTCGCATGGATACGAAACGATGACGTTAAATCGATTTTTACAGCGTTTCCAGATGGATCTATTCGCTTTGTTGGGGGCTGCATTCGTAATGCGCTTATGGGGCGCGAGGTGAGTGATATAGATCTTGCAACGCAACTGCCGCCAACGGAGGTGATCAAAGCACTGGACGTCGCGAACATACGTTATGTTCCGACAGGTATAGACCACGGTACCGTTACAGCCGTTATTGAGGGCAAACCCTATGAGATAACGAGCTTGCGCAAGGACGTGGAAACTGATGGGCGCCGCGCTGTTGTCAGCTATACCGATGATTGGACTGAAGATGCCCAGCGCCGCGACCTGACATTTAACGCGCTTTACGCAGATTATCACGGCAAGATTTACGACCCAACAGGGCAGGGGCTTGAGGATTTACAGGCTCTTCGTTTTCGTTTCGTTGGCGAAGCGGATGCGCGCGTACGTGAGGATTATCTACGTATATTACGCTTCTTTCGGTTTCTGGCTTGGTATGGCCGAGATAACGAGGGCAATCTTAGCAAAGCGGACGCCGCTGCGTTAAAGGCCTGCCGCGAAAATGTAAAAGGCCTCAAAAAACTCTCTGCTGAACGGGTTTGGACAGAACTTAAAAAACTCCTACTTGCGCCTGATCCGTCCCGCGCGCTCCGGATTATGCTGACGAATGATATTTTGGAAACGCTGCTCCCTGAAGCGAGCAATGTTGAAGGGCTTGAACTGCTCCTTGCACTTGAGCGCCGCGAAAATATTAAGCCTGACCCGCTTCTGCGACTCATGGTGCTCTCCACGCGAGAACCTCTCCCTATGGCGCTGCTCACCAAACGTCTAAAAATGTCAAATGCCGAAAAGGCGCGCCTCATAAGCTGGGCAACAGATGCGACCTCGCTTGACCCTAATGCGGAAGACCGCGCCAAACGTATCGCGATTTATAAAGCGGGCAAACAGGTCATTATGGACCGCGCAAGGCTGCGCGCTGCAGGGGCGGAGGACCCAATAACAAGCTCGCGGTGGATGAGCCTTGTGGATTTGGCCATGGGCTGGACGCCGCCCGTATTTCCGCTTACGGGCAAAGATTTGATAAAAGCAGGTCAGCCGCCGGGCGAAGCCATGGGTAAAAAACTCGAGGCGCTAAAAGCACTCTGGGTCAGAAGCGGCTTTACGGTTGAAAAAGACAAGCTACTCATGGCGTTAAAATTACTCGGGTAATGACAGTTTAGTTATTAGGCACGCGCGCGGAGGTTCTTTAAGCTGCGCTCAAAATTAACGAAGGAGAGCGATATGTGTGACGAGTTAACGGAAAAAGATAATGCCGAATTTTTGGCAGGTAAACTGGACCGCCGCAGCTTTACAGGGCTGGGCACGATTGCGGCCTTCACGGCGATATTGCCCACGAGCGCATGCTCTTCTGCAACTGATAGTGCTGATGGCCAAACAAAAGCAGCTGCGGCTGCAGCTGTCATTGAGACCGAAGTCAACGTCCCCATGAAGGGCGGTGTCTCTGATAGCTATTTCGTTCATCCTGCCAAAGGCGCTCACGCGGCTGTGCTCATTTGGCCCGATATTAAAGGATTGCGCCCCGCGTTTAAGGCGATGGGTAAGCGTATGGCGCAGGCAGGGTATGCCGTGCTCGTCGTCAATCCGTTTTACCGCGATGCTAAGCATCCAGTGGTGGGGCCTGATGCAAGCTTTGGTGATCCTGAAACACGGACATTCCTGCGCGGCATGGCAGGCAAGCTCACCCAAGACGCCTCTATGTCAGATGCGCGCGATTATATTGCTTTTCTTGATGCGCAAGACAGTGTTGATAAGTCGCGCAAAGTCGGCACGGCAGGCTATTGTATGGGCGGGCCGCTGATTGTTCGCACCGCAGGCGCCGTGCCTAACCGCGTTGCGGCGGCGGCGTCTTTCCACGGCGGCGGCATGGTGCGCGACACGCCTGATAGCCCGCATCTACTTATCCCGCAATCGACGGCTGCGGCGCTGCATTGCGTGGCGGAAAATGATGATGAGCGTTCCCCAGAGATGAAAGTGAAACTTGCGGAAGCTTACGAGGCGGCAGGCCTGCCGTTTGAAATCGAAGTTTACGCAGGTACGAAGCATGGTTGGTGCCCGCCCGATTCAGCGGTTTATAACGAGGCTATGGCAGAAAAAGCGTGGTCGCGCATGATGGCGTTATTTGAACGGCAGCTGGCCTAGAGGGTTTTGGTCAGCCAAAGGCGAAGTTCCGTATCCGCCGCAGCGTCTGAAATGCCAAATAAGGTTCCGCCAAAGAACGAAAAACTATTCCCAAGCGGGGCGGTCACAAAGGGCCCAATGGAATGGCCTTGCTTATTAAAGCTGCCAAAATCGGACGTGCTGCCAAGATTGTTGAACATCTCAACGCCAAGGCGTTTGCCCCCGCCAATTGATTTGGCGATATGACCGCGCGTTTGCAGCAGCACGCCGTCAGCGGCATTATCCCCAAGTTGAACAGCGCTGAGCGCGATAGCGCGCACTTGCCAGTCCTCCTCAAGGTTCCATTCATTCGTCCAGTTCAGCCCGATTTGCTCCGCGCGGCCAGCCCCGCGAAGGCGTGCATCAAAACGCACGCCGGTTTGAAAGGGTTGTTTGTCATCCTTTGTCATATCCCAAAACAGCTCGGCTTGAAGGAAGTCAAAATCAAAGTCAGAATCGGCTGTTTTGCGTGTCTGGCCTAATATGCGCCACATGAAGTCACCATTTATGGCTTGCTGATAATGCAGGCGCTGGGCAAAACCTGTGCCGCCAGAGGCCGTATCTGGGTCAAGCGTGGCGCGGTACTGAAAGGATCTATGTCCCTCATTGACCACGGGGCTAAAGATGCCGCCCGTATTTTGGGCGAAAGCCTGAGTGGAAAAGAAGGCAGAAAAGAGAGCGGCTAAAACGCAGGAAGAATGTGATCGGAAAGGCTTTTTGAAAGACATAAAGGGTCCAAAAATGAATTTGCTTAAGTTATGTAACCTTAGGTAGTGATTTTGCCTCTGGTATTGGCTTTTAATCGCGCAGTAAACCTTATAAAGCCGCTTAATATGAGCAATACGCCTAAAGATAAGACGGCCCAGACAACTGCTAAACCGTGGCAAGCCACGGTGCTAACCTTGTTCCCAGACGCTTTTCCGGGCGTCTTGGGCGCATCTGTTATAGGCACAGCTGAAAAGAATCGCATTTGGTCGCTTGAAACAGTGGACATACGTGATTTTGCTGCTAATAAGCACCGCAACGTTGATGACACCCCTGCGGGGGGTGGTCCAGGCATGGTCTTTAGGCCAGATGTTTCGGCCGCAGCCATTGATAGTGTCGATCCTGCCTCAGAAATGGGGGAACGGCCACTGATCTATTTGACCCCTCGGGGTGCGCCTCTGACCCAAAAACGGGTGAGGGAACTTGCACTTGGGCCGGGTCTTATTGTGTTTTGTGGACGGTTTGAAGGACTTGACCAACGGGTAATCGAAGCCCGCCAAATGGAGGAAATCTCTATAGGTGACTTCGTTTTGGCTGGTGGTGAAGTGGCGGCACAAGTGATGATTGAAGCCTGTGTGCGGCTATTGCCTGGAGTTTTGGGCGCGAGCGAAAGCATAGAGGATGAGAGTTTTGAAGACGGATTACTAGAGTATCCACTCTATACCCGTCCGAAAGAATGGGAAGGTCGGGAGATACCCGATGTTCTTCGATCTGGACACCATAAGGCAATCGCTGAGTGGCGCCTAGAGCAACAAAAAGAAATTACAAAGCTAAGGCGTCCTGATATGTGGGCCGCTTGGCAAGCCAGACAAGACGATAAGTCTTAAGGCAGCAAAGGAGACGGTCATGAATGTGATTGAAAAGCTGAATAAAAACGAAGAAGCCCGCTTGCTAGAAGGCGGCAAAGTTATTCCTGATTTCTCAGCGGGTGATACGCTTGTCGTACAAGTCCGCATTACAGAAGGTACGCGCACGCGTTTGCAAGCCTTTGAGGGCGTTTGCATTGGCCGTTCAGGTTCAGGCATTAATGAAAACTTCACAGTTCGCAAAATCAGCTACGGAGAAGGTGTTGAGCGTGTCTTCCAAATTTTCTCACCGCTTGTCGAAGAGATTGAAATCAAGCGCAAAGGTAAAGTGCGGCGCGCCAAGCTTTACTATCTACGTGAGCGCCGCGGTAAATCTGCGCGTATCTCAGAGCGTGTCACAGGCCGCGGCATCGTGGCTCGCACTAAAAAGTAGATATTTGTTCTTGGCTTTGCCAAAATAAACGAATTGAAGAGTTAAAACCCAGCCAGACACGGCTGGGTTTTTTGTTGAAACGTTAACGTGGACGTAACCACATTCTTTTGAGGTATTTTCAGACTATTATACTAGTCTTGCTGCCATGTTGAGAAAATTGGCACATCGGCACAGCTCTGTTGTGCCCACTTTGGCAACTTTATTGCTGGCCACTTGGTTGGCTGGCGCGGCCTATGCGCCGGCTGTCAATGCGTCCATAATTGATCGTCCTTATTTTAACGCACAATCGCTCGTCATTGTTATAGGCGCAACTGAGAACGAGAGTAACGGCGGGGTCGCACCTGTCGCCGTGGACTTTAACCTCCTAACGCCTGCGACTTCTGGCGCGGCGGCCATCGACCTTATTGGCGTTGACGGATATGTTTTTAATTCTAATAGTGGTTTTGATGCGGGCCATGATTTTGCCGGCGGAGCGAGCCGCATAGGTATAAATAATGAGACTTTTGGAGGAAACTTTGGCAATCCCGGCGGCGGAGATATTGATTATCTAGAGGCCACGGACAGCCTTACAGCCTTTGGGCTTGACGGGGCAACGGATTTACATACGCGGCGCGCGCGGCATGTGTCGCGCTTTCTGGTCGTCTCAAACGCGCCATTTGATATGTTTGCGCAGGCGAGCAATCTTTCGCGTACCGGTGATTTTACGGCATTAGATTATGAGAATATCGGCTTTCGCGCTTTGATGAACCGCAGCGGCGGAACGGGCGCGGGGGCATGGGGCAGCGCCGCGCAAAACCCAGCTGTGGGCGGCAGCGGTATCGATACAAACATCAACGATCTGAGCGATCTGAGCGCCGGCCCGACAAAGATATTTGACGGCGGACGCCGCACAGCGCGCTTTGTCGGAACCCTGCTAGAGCAGGCTGTCTCTTTTAATATTCGCTACGCGCTTAGCGGAACGCCCGATGCTTCGCTTAATCATAATTATGATTTTTCCATGGGCGCAGGCACAATCGGCGCGGATGTGACCTATACGGTCTATACGCCTTAGCCGATTAAATCATCACAGCTTGAAATTTCGCCGCGAATAACGGTTTTCGCGCTCCATTGATTGGAATCGCGCGGGCGCGAATTGGCTATTAAGCTCGGGTGATAGGAGTATAGGCACGTCCCATTTCTAAATACGGTGAAACAGCTTTTCGGTCCTGCCATGCTGCCCGAATAGGTAAAACATATGATGTCTTCTAGGCCCGGAGCGCCTGAGAGTTGCCAGCGGCCGCGTTCACGCAGTTTGCCTTCGCGGTAATCTGTTGTGCCGTTTTTGTGAAATGTTTCCGTGAAACTTGATGTGCCTGTGCGCTGGCGTATGTTTTTATAGGTGCCGTCCATTGTACGGCCATTAAAGGCTTCACTAAGTGTATCGCCTTGGAGGAGCGTGAGGTTTTCTGGACCGTTTTCAGTGGTGACTTGAGCAGAAGCGAGTGCGGGCAAAGTTACGAAAAAAGCAGTGCAGGAAACACACACTAATTGTGTGTGTGTTTTATGGCCTAAAACGCTTTTCAAAGAAAAGCGTGAACCGGCGCGTCTTTGAATACGCCTTAGGATACAAAAATATCGCAGCTGGGACCGTCTTCACGGTTGGCGCCTTTCACGCGCCATAGCTCTGGGCGAATGGACTTGACCGTTGGAAACCAGCCAGCCGAATAGCCGTAGAGACATTTGCCTTCGCGAAATATCCAAAAGCAATGCTTTCGATTCGGGTCAAGTTCGGCGTAGCGGTAACAAATGCGGTCTTCAAATCCGGGGGGGCCGATCAATGTCCACTCTCCGTCAAGCGTCATGCCCCCTTCATCATAGTCGGTCGTGCCGTCCGCGTTATGGGTCTCGGTGTGATGGGCAATGCCGGCAAATCCCACATTGTTGTAAACGAGGTCTAACGTTTGCCCGAGATAGGCATCACGTAGTTCCGTCCCTTTTAGCTGCTCCAAATAATTTCTGTCGGGTCCAGAAGGCGCGCTTTGGAATTGTGCAAGGGCAGGTGAGTATAAAAGACCTAGGAAAGCGGCGCACAAAACACGCACGAAGGGTGTGGGTGTTTTATGGCCTCTACGGTTTCCAATCGAAAGCGCAGAGGCATATCTGTTGAGGCGCCTTATTAAGATATCATATCCTCACAGGTCGCGCGTTCGCCTTGTTTGACGCTGCGTGCCGTCCAATAATCTTCATCAATTTCATTTTCCCGTTCGATGCGATTGGCCGAGTAGAAATAATAACAGCTGCCAAGTTGATAAACGCGAAAACATCCCCCGCTAATAATGCCACCTTCATAAACGTAGCAAATTGTATCTCTTGGTGTCACGGTCCACTGTCCCTTTATGGTCTGGCCTTGTTCTGTATAGCTAATGCCGCCATTAGAAAAATGACGTTCTGTATAAAGCGCGCCGGGACGGCCAAGGGCATCAAAATTATAAGCTCCATCATGGGTAGTCCCGTTAAAGGCTTGGGTGAGCGCGTCGCCTGTGACTTGGGCCGCGTTGGGCCGAACATCATAGTCTTGGCTTTGCGCATAGCTGTTCGCGCAAAAGGCGGTGCTAGTCAAAAGCGTGAGTAGGACAAAGAAGCTGCGGCGTAACATATGTTCAATTTAGCATAGGAATTCCATTTGACCATGTTACACTATATCACATGACTGTAGAAAAAAATGAGCCGACCGAAGCCCCTCGCCGCGTGAAAAAACTTCCCGACGGGACGCGATATGAACGGCCAAGTGAACGCATGTTTCGTCGCTCGCGCCGCGCCGAAGAGCGCCGCCGCAGACAAGCGCGTGATGATGCTAATTTTTTTAGAGCCGTATTTTCCCTTGCAGGGGTGGCGACAGGATTTGTTTTTATTCTAATCTATCTCGCGCAATCTGGCGGGGGAGGCGGGCTTATTGCCATGGCCCCGCTCGCTGATCCATGGCTTGGCCCGTTTAGTAAGCTCGAGATTTTTGGCGGATTATTCATCGCGGCCTTAGCGGCGCTTTATCTCTGGCGAATAAGGAAGAGGAAATAAGCGGTAGTCCTCTTAACAGGTCCAATTTGTAGGGCATTGTGTATACTGTTTATATTGGGGCGCTTGAACCGCCACTGGTTGTGCGTAAACAGGACGCTGAACGGGTGCTGTGCGGTAATAAGAGGAATTGCCATAACTTTGTGGTGTGTAATAAGCGGCGTTTTGGTTTGGATATGTATAGCTAGCTGTTTGCTGCGCGCCAGGATAAGACTGTCTATGGCTGCCAATTAATAGCGTCCCCAAGGGTCCAAAGGCTAAGCTCGTGCCAAAGCCAGGTCCTTCTTTGCCAATGCCAGTGCTGACCCCGGCGCCGAAGCCAAATAACTTTGCGCTTCCGCCAAGTCCTACGCCATCGCCTGACACTCCGCCGTCAAAAGATGCTCCTGTATTTCCAATGCCGCTCGCCGCGCGAACGCCCAAACCATTGCGGCCTAACCCGCCGTCTACGGACGCGCCTATTGGGCCTATGCCTGTATTAGCGCCCAGACCTAAACCATTTCGGCCAATGCCTGTGCCTACGCCAGCTCCAACCTGTCCAATACCTGCGCCAATATTGGGATTAAATCCGCCGTTGCGTAAACCTAGGTCCAGACCAAGGCCGCCCGGCTGATGTGCATAGCTTTGAGGGGCGGGTGCGGGATTGTAATATTGGGCAGAAGCTTCGCCTGCAAAGACAGAGAGGCTTGCAGCTGTCATTAAAGATGATTTTAAAAGATAAGGCATAATACACTCCAAGGCTTAAGACTCCAAAATAATCCCAGACTATACAGTAAAACAAGTCACTTCACCTCAAAGGCGAATGTGTCGTGTTGTATCCATTATTTGGGTCTAATTAACTATATGGTATGAAGCCGACCTTGGTGATTTTGAATGTGTTTTATATCTTTGCTTTAGAAGTTTAGCTGAGCCCGTACGATATATTCTTTGGGGGTTTTCCGAAAATCTTGGCGAGCCTGGCGATTGTAATTTAGGTATAATTTTTCATCCACAACGGTATAGTGTTTCGAAAGCCCAACCTTGGCATGGTTGTTTGAGAGTGCAACGGGGCAGTATCCGCCAAATTGAGGAACATATCTCTCTGGGTTTTCGACGAAGAGATCTCGGTTTTCTGCTGATGAAAATCGCCATGTTGTGTCATCCCAATTGGCAATATACTTTTTCGAGCCTTTTCGTGATTTGTTAGATTGATGATAAGAGACAACATCACGTCCTCTCAAAGCCACCTCTTTACCCTGCCAACTTGTAGTTTTCGTTAAGGACTGAGAGACTGGTGTTATTGTTTTCACGGCTTGAGTCTGAGCAATAGGGGTCGCGTTAATTTCAGGGTTAACCTGTGCGTCTTGTGCAAATGCCATAAAGTGCATTGATAGACCGGCAATTAAGCCCATAAAAATTGCATATGAGTTATTTCGTTTTTTCATGATGCGTCCTTATTCTCAGCTTGGCGTTTCGGCGGTTATCATCTCCAGCCG
Source organism: uncultured Caulobacterales bacterium (assembly GCA_964522765.1). GTDB lineage: Bacteria > Pseudomonadota > Alphaproteobacteria > Caulobacterales > Maricaulaceae > Fretibacter. The sequence continues at coordinate 13,645 of CAZFWZ010000015.1, forward strand.
TAGCCAACTGTTCCAAAATTGGCAATACACAAATCAATATTGAGTACAAACAGTAAACAAAATAAGGCAAGTTTTATCTTGTCATGGCCCAAATCGCGCCACACTATGTCTTCAATAGGGGAGGGTAACATCAATCCGGGCTGGAGACCAAAATGGCAAAAATTTACTTAGTTGATGACGATGAAAATATTCTGACATCTGTCTCAATGTTCCTAGAAGGCGAAGGTTATACCGTCCGCAAATTTCATGACGGGGCGAGTGCGTTAGACGTCCTAAAATCTGATCCGCCTGACCTTGCTCTTTTCGATATTAAAATGCCGCGTATGGACGGATTGGAGCTTTTGCGCCGTCTTCGCCAATCTAGCAATCTGCCGGTGATTTTTCTAACCTCCAAAGATGACGAATTTGATGAAGCGATTGGCCTGAATATGGGCGCGGATGATTATATCAAAAAGCCGTTCTCACAACGCCTTCTTGGGGAACGTATTAAAGCTGTTCTGCGCCGCGCAAGCTCAACCTCGGTTGAACACCCCATGCCGCAAGAGGGCGATGAAAAAGTCATCAAGCGTGGACAGCTTACCCTTGATCCCAACCGCCATGCGTGTAGCTGGGCGGGCCAATCTGTACGCTTGACAGTCACAGAGTTTCTCATTTTAGAAGCGCTGGCCAAGCGGCCGGGTTTTGTAAAATCCCGAGATCAATTGATGGACGCGGCTTATGATGACCAAATTTATGTCGACGACCGCACAATCGATAGCCATATAAAACGTCTGCGTAAAAAGTTCCGCAAGACGGATAAGGGCTTTGATGGTATCGAGACACTCTATGGCGTGGGATATAAATATAAAGAAGCTTAAGGTCCGAGTATGACAGCTCGGAATTCTAAGGCGAAAACTTTAAGCCGGCGCCGCGAAAAACGGCGTGGGCCGCGCCGTTCTGTCTTAGCGTCGCGTCTTACCCGCGCGATTTTTCTTTCAAACCTAATTGGGCTTTTAGTCCTTGCACTAGGCTCACTGGCGATGAACCGATTCGAAGATGGTTTGATTGAAGCCAAGGTTGATACGCTGCGTAGCAGTAGCGCGACAGTGTCGTCTCTTATGGCTGATAGCGCCACGGGATATGGTCTGGCCGCCAAGCTTGATGTTGATAGCGCCAAATCCATTTTGCGCGAAGTCAATACCCCGCCTGCTTGGCGCGTACGCTTGTTTGATGGCTCAGGACTTTTGATTGTAGACAGCGCGCAATTGAATGAAGATATCTCCGTGAGTGACCTTGACCCGATTATAAAGGATCAAGAGGCGCCGACATGGCAGGAAAAATTAAAAACTGACACGCGCCATTTATTTGATGAGACGCTGCACAATTTGCCTTGGCGGACAAAGCTACGTGACCAGTTGCGTTGGAATTTGAAAGCTGATGTAAAAACCGCTTTAAATGGGGAGATAGTCGCAGGCCATCGTTACAATGATGCGGATGAGCTCATTGTAACTATCGCGCAGCCTGTGCGCCGTGTGCAGCAAGTTTTGGGTGTCGTTTCGTTTGAATCCAGCGATGTCGAAAGCATTATGCGAGCGGAACGGCGCGCGCTTGTACCTTTTATTGGTCTCGCTTTTACGGCCACATTTTTCTCCTCTCTTGCGCTGACGCTTTTTATTGCATTGCCGATGCGGCGTCTCGCGCGCGCGGCGGAAGAGGTGACGCGTAGTTCGAGTAATCGTGATATTATTCCTGACCTTTCCTACCGGGAAGACGAAATTGGCGACTTATCCGTTGTGCTCAATGAGATGACGCAAGGGCTTTATCGCCGGGTTGATGATATTGCCAATTTTGCGGGTGACGTTGCGCATGAGATTAAAAACCCTCTTACATCTTTGCGTTCGGCCAGTGATACGCTGCGGGGGGCCCGCACGAAAGAGCAGCGCGAAAAACTGGTCGATATCATCCAAAATGACGTCGCTAGAATGGACAGGCTTATTTCTGATATTTCAAAAGCGTCCAAAGTCGATGCTAATCTCGCCAAAGATACGGCTGAGACAGTTGATGTATCGGTAATTTTAAAAAACCTAGCTCAGTTTTACGCACAATCTCAAACCACGGCGACAGTTATATTTGTTCCAGACCCGTCCGAAAAGGAACGGCTTCTTATCCGCGCTTTTGAATCACCTTTCGCTCAAGTCTTTAGAAATCTCATTGATAATGCTATCACCTTTAGTCCTGAGGGCGGCAAAATAATATTACGTGCTGCAGGCGGTATTGTGGACGGTCGTGAGGTCGTGCGTCTTATGGTTGAAGACGAAGGGCCCGGTATACCTCAGAGTAATCTGGAAACTATATTTGAACGGTTTTATACAGAACGGCCAAAGGGACGCGCATTTGGATCTCATTCAGGACTAGGATTGGCTATTTGCCGGCAAATTATAACGGCGCATAAAGGTCAGATTTTTGCTGAAAACAAGGTGCCAGAAATGGATGATAGTACAGGCGCGCGCTTTCAGATTATTCTCCCTCGCCAAAATGAGGCGGCCGTTAAGCGTAAATAAAAGCGCTTAAAGCTCACCTTTTAACTTTGCAAAGCCTTCATTTGTTGTTTTACTGCGTCTTAGTTCAAACAGCTCAAAAGGCACTCCAGTGATAGGCATTGTAATCGTCACACATGGTCAATTGGCCAAAGAGCTTCGCCGTGCAACAGAACATGTTGTGGGTGAGCAAAGCAATATGGCGACGGTCTGTATTGGGCCTGATGATGATATGGAACGCCGACGAGATGAAATTCGCTCTGCCGTAAAGAGTGTGAATGCTAATAAGGGCGTCATAATCCTCACGGATATGTTTGGCGGTACGCCGTCAAATCTTGCCATATCTATGCTAGAAGAAGGTGCAGTGGAAGTTGTCGCAGGAGTGAACTTACCTATGCTGATAAAGCTCTCTCAAGCGCGGCGCGGTTCGAGTTTGCTGGCCGCCGCCGAAACAGCTAAAGATGCTGGGCAGCGCTATATTGCCATTGCATCTCAAATTTTGGCAGGTTCATAGGCCCTATGTCCGTTAAAACTGTCAGCCGCCGTGTCACGCTCGTGAATAAACGCGGGTTACATGCACGGGCGTCCGCAAAATTTGTTGCCTGTGTAGAGCGCTTTGAATCTACCATCGAAGTGACGTCTCATAATGACGTCTGTACTGAAACCGTTGAAGGCGACTCGATAATGGAGCTTCTTATGCTCGGCTCGGCTTGCGGCGAAGATATTACAATTACAGCCTCAGGTGAAGACGCAGAAGGCGCGGCGCAGGCTTTAGCGGAACTCGTTGAAGATCATTTCGGAGAAGGCGAATGAAAGTCGTTTTCACCTTAGCCCTGCTCATTGTTGCGGGAAGCCTTTCCTCTTGCGCTACCAGTGATGTGAACAAAGGGACGTTTAACCCTAAAAGCCAATATCCACCTGACCCCTGGGTGAAGGGTTATTCTAATCCTGATGACTGCCTTGGGGGTGAGAAGCTCGCGGCGATTGACTTTGACCTCCCTAACTATCCACGAAGAGCGTTTAAAACGGGTCGTCAAGGCTGGGTGATTGTTCGCCTTGACGTGAATGCAGGCGGCGAAACCGAAAATGTTGAAGTTGAACGGGCTGTGCCAGATAATGCTTTTCCATCTAATGCGCGCGGCGCCGTCAAAAAATGGCGGTTTGAACCTCCTAAAGACGGAGCGTTGCAAAACTGCCGCGTGCTGCTACGCTATCGTTTCGGCACGGTAAGTTTGGGCGCATAGCTTCGAGTCTTGAGCTGCAGTACTTAGACATTCACTAAATTTTACGATAAAATTACGGCGTTTCAGATTAACTGAAACTAAAGTCAATTATGGTAATACATCTCCAAACTACTGGAGTGTTGCGTGCCAAATTATAAAATTATGCCAGTTATCATGTCGGGCGGAGCGGGGAGCCGCCTCTGGCCAGCGTCGCGCGCGGCTTGCCCCAAGCAGCTTCTTCCTTTGATTACGAACAAAACAATGGTGCAAGAGACGGCGATGCGCGTTACAGCTGCCGAATATACCGCGCCTGTCTTTATTTGTAACGGGGCGCATGCCGACGCGATTGCTCAGCAAATGGACGAGATTAACTGCCCAGCCCTAGCGGTTATAACCGAACCTGTGGGGCGCAATACTGCGCCGGCCGCCATTGTCGCTGCAGAATTTTCTAAGCGCCACGGCGCAAATACGCTTGTCTTACTCTTACCGGCTGACCATCACGTCACAAAGCCCGAAGAGTTTCGCAAAGCTGTGTCATCGGCCGTGCCTGCAGCGTTATCTGGGCATCTTGTGACCTTTGGGATTACGCCTGGCGCGCCTGAAACAGGTTACGGCTATATTGAACGCGGCGCCGAGCTTGAGGGAGACGCATTTCACGTCATGGCGTTTCGCGAAAAACCAGACGCTGCGACGGCTCAATCCTATCTTGAGTCGGGCCGTTATAATTGGAACGCGGGCATATTTTTATTTTCGCCTTCCGCCTTCCTGTCTGAAATTGAGGCCCATGAGCCTGAGATGCGCAGGCTCGCTGTCGCCTCCTTTGACGCCGCGAAAAAGAGCGGCGCGCGTTATGATCTTGACGCTGATATTTTCAAAACATGTCCGGCTGAATCGATTGACTATGCGGTTATGGAGAAAACAGACAAGGCTGCGGTTGTACCTTGCGATATTGGCTGGAACGATATTGGGTCGTTTAAGGCGCTGCATAATGCGACAAAAAATGAGAGCGGAAATGCTATTCCAGACGAAACTATACTCATAAAATCAGAGGGATGCATCGTGCAAACAGATGGCCCAATTGTGAGCGTTGTGGGGGTCTCAAATATAGGGGTAATCGTGAAAGACGGCGCAGTTTTGGTTGTAAATTTGGACGCTTCACAAGATGTGAAATCTGTTGTTAACGCCCTAAAGACAACGAATAGAACGGGACTGTTGTAAACTTGACGTATCGACTGATGCATGTGTTGTTCACGCCAAGTACAGGATTGTACTGTAGTTTTTAATCGGTTAAAGGATAAGCACGCGTAGGGGGCGCTGCTTTCATTTAACAGACGATTGCGATTTTTAGGCCTGAGGCAGACCTGACGTTGCGGCAAAATAATTGCATGAGCTTGGAGATGAATAAGATGAAAAAAAAATATTTCGGTACAGATGGCATACGCGGCAAGGCAAATGTAGGGGCGCTCACGCCTGACAACGTCATGCGTTTAGGTATGGCAGCAGGAAAGTATTTTATTAAAAACTCCTCTGGCCGCCCATCTGTTGTGATCGGTAAAGATACGCGATTATCAGGATATATGATTGAAAATGCGCTCGCGGCAGGCTTTATTTCAGTCGGTATGGACGTCAAGCACTTTGGACCTTTGCCGACATCAGGGGTCTCTTTGATGACCCGTACAATGCGCGCGGATCTCGGCGTTATGATTACGGCCTCACATAATAAATTCTATGATAACGGATACAAGCTCTTTGGCCCTGATGGCAATAAATTGTCGGATGAAGCTGAACACGCCATTGAAGAAATTAGCCAAGAGAAATGGAAAGAAGGATTGGCAACTTCTGAAAATCTTGGACGGGCTCGACGCTTTGAAGATGTACAAGCGCGCTATATTGAAATTGTCAAAAGTACTTTTCCTAAACGTATGGATTTGTCAGGATTAAAGATCGTTATCGATTGCGCGAACGGCGCGGCTTATAAGACAGCTCCTGAGACTTTATGGGAGCTAGGTGCGGATGAAGTCATTCCTATTGGCATTACGCCAAATGGAGTCAATATTAATAAAGATTGCGGTTCAACGGCGACCGACCTTATGGCCAGAACTGTTGTTGAGCAGGGCGCGCATCTAGGTATTGCATTGGATGGTGATGCTGACCGCCTAATTATGTGTGACGAGAAGGGTACAATTATTGACGGTGATCAACTACTAGGCCTCATCGGAACCGGGTGGCAGAAAAGTGGTCAACTCTCCAAGCCAGGCATAGTTGCAACTGTCATGTCAAACCTTGGGCTGGAACGTTATTTAGCATCGCAAAAACTTGCACTGCTTCGAACTGACGTGGGGGATCGTCATGTCGCAAAACGTATGCGCGAAGAAGGCTATAATGTCGGCGGGGAGCAATCGGGTCACCTATTGATGACGGATTTTTCACCTACTGGCGATGGTACGGTTGCCGCTCTACAGGTTCTAGCTGAAATACAGCGCCGTGGACAGCCGGCTTCCGAAGTTCTGAAAGTATTTGAAGCCGTTCCCCAAATGTTGAAAAATGTGACGTATGAATCGGGCGCGCCGATGAAAGATAAAAACGTGTTGGCGGCGATTGAAGATGCGCGTCTTGATCTTGGTAATACGGGCCGTGTTTTAGTGCGCGCATCAGGTACAGAGCCTGTTATTCGCGTTATGGCTGAAGGTGACGATCTGTCTAAAGTTGACGATGTTACAGAAAAGATAGTGAATGTTATTCGCAAAGTGGCCGCATAATAGCGTCTAAAACTGCTCTAGGTTAAATCCCTGCTTTTAAAATTGAACGCTTCACGTTAAGTCCAATTTATTACTTCACGTTACCTGTAAGTACGGGGTGTTTTTTGCGGCCGATTATAAGCTTAAATCGGTATGAGATTGGGGATGAGTCACTTTGTTGTCCGAACAGACACAATTGATATTTATGATCATAACGGCCATCGCCGTTGTGCTCGCTATCGTTTCATTTTTATTCGCGCTTAATTCTCGCGTTGGGGCCACATCTGAAAACCGCGGCTGGAAGAAACGCGCCGCAGAACTTGACCAGAAACTTGCCTCATCAGATGCCATATTTGGTAGCTATCCGGGGTTAGTCTTAGTTTGGGAAGAAACCGAGCTGGATCCAGATGGGGGGTGGGGAGAACCGCGTATGTATGGGTCTCCGGCAGCTCTGGCCTCTGTCGGACGCTTTGCGGAAAATGGCCGCCCCCGAGAATTTGTCAATCGTATACTAGACGGCTTGGCTGATCTTGATACGATTGGTGAAGATCCAGAATCTATGAGTCTGCGGGTCAATCTCAATCAATTACGAGGGGAAGGAAAATCATTTTCTGTCTCTGTAGTTCTGCCTGAAGGTAATGTTATTGAAGCAGATGGCCGCCCCGCTGGCCGTCAGGCCGTATTGTGGCTAGAAGATGCGTCCATAAGAGGCGAAGATGAGCGTACAGCCATTAGCCGTTTTGAGTCTCACCGCTTAACGGCTGAAGATAACCCTGTGGCCTTTGTAGAAATGATGAGCCGCGCGCCGTTTCCGCTCTGGCGCATTTCAGGGACAGGTAAGCTGGCCTGGGTCAATAAGGCTTATGTCGAGGCTGTGGGAGCCGCGGATACGTCGGCTGTGATATCCGATCAAACCCATCTTGACCCTGCGGCTGCTGAACAGGCTTTGTCTGCGCTTAAATCGGGCGAAAGCGTCGAAAGTAGCCGACCTATAATCATTAACGGACAACGAAAATCGATGTCGGTTAGCGTTTTTCCGGTCAGCGGCGGCGCAGCAGGAATTGCCACGGATGCGTCTGAGGCTGAGGGCCTACGCGAGGCGCTTACTCGCCATATGCGCGCCCATGATGAGCTTCTTAATACAATGGAGGAAGCCATTGTTATCTTCGGCGCAGATAAACGAATATCGTTTCATAATACCGCGTTTGCCCAAATGTTTGATCTGGGAGAGGAGTGGTCGCAAGATCGTCCGAGCCATAGTGAATGGCTTGATGATATTCGCGAGAAGCGTCTTGTGCCTGAACAGTCAGATTTTACTGAATGGAAAGCGAGTGAGCTCGCCCTCTATACGGATTGGCCAGACGAAATGCCGCCTGAAATTTGGGGACTTCCAGATGATAGAACGTTACGGCTCGCTAGATTACGCGATCCTCGCGGCGGAATATCGCTTTTATTTTCTGATATTACGCAAACAGTCACCCTGCAGAGTCAGTTGGGGACGCTTATTAATGTCCAAAAAACAACGCTTGACCGTCTCTCTGAAGGAATTGCCGTGTTTGGCTCTGATGGACGCATAAAAATTCATAACGCGGCCTATGGCAAAATTTGGAACCTATCCGAAGCCGCTTTAAAAGATAACCCGCGTTTTCGCGATATTATAGAGCCAAGCTTACCGCTTTATTCCGATAAGGCTTTTTGGGCCGAGATGGCAGCGCGTACGACAGACCCAAACCCTGAAGTGCGCCGTCATATTGAAGGCGAAATTACAACGGGTGATGATAGAGTTTTGACTTGGCTATCGCGTCCGCTTCCGGATGGCGCGACCTTGATTGCTTGGGATGATGTGACCCGCGCGCGCCAAGCTGAGGCGGCGCTCATGGAACGGGCAGAAGCGCTGGAGCAAGCCGATAGGCTCAAGTCTGAATTTGTTGGTCATGTTAGCTACCAGCTCCGTACGCCGCTCACGACGATTACGGGATATGCAGATTTCTTGCAAAATAATGGCGCTGGGGAGCTGAACGATAAACAGTCAGAATATATTTTTGCTATCCAAAGTGCCTCTGAGGATCTTGCGAAAACAATTGATGATATTCTCGATATTGCTGCGATTGAAGCCAATGTGCTGGATCTTGAACTTGGCGATGTGCATGTTCATACCATGCTTGATCATGCGCTCGACTATGTTGCGACCAAGGCTGAAGACACGAAAATATCTCTCAAGCTTGATTGCCGCGAAGATATCGGAATCATTCGCGCTGATGAAACTCGTATAAAACAAGTGGTCTATAATCTGCTCTCAAATGCGCTGCGATTCACCAAATCTGGCGGAACCATTGTCTTGGGCGCCAAGAAGGCCGAGGGCGGCGGGGTGAGTATCTTTGTTAAAGATGACGGTGTCGGTATTCCGTCCGAGCGTCAGCCGCAAGTCTTTGAAAGCTTCCGCAGCTCTCGCGGCGGCACAGGTCTTGGTCTTGCGCTGGTGCAGCGTTTCATCGAAGCTCATGGCGGCTGGGTTGAACTGGAATCAGAAGAAGGTCAGGGCACGCATGTGACATGTTATCTTCCCAAAGAAGCGCCAAGTGAGGCCGGACAGCCTGAGTTTAATTTCAAAGTTGTCAGTTAGTTTAACTGCAGATTTCGCAATTTGGCGTAAACCCCGCCGCGCTTTTTTGATAGTTCTTTATGTGTGCCGCTCTCAACTATTTTTCCTTGATCTATGACATAGATTTTGTCGGCATTCTTGACCGTGGAGAGGCGATGCGCAATGACCAGTGTTGTGCGGCCCTTAGATAATCTCTCAAGCGCGGCTTGGACTTTCGCCTCACTATCTGTGTCCAGCGCTGAGGTAGCTTCATCCAGCAGCAATATAGGAGCATCGCGCAAAATAGCGCGGGCAATGGCAAGACGTTGGCGCTGTCCGCCTGAGAGCGTGTCTCCGTCCTCGCCAATAATCGTATCATATCCTCTGGGCAGGGCCGTGATGAAGTCATGCGCGTCAGCAGCCTTTGCAGCGGTTATGATATTTTCGCGCGGGGCTTTTAAATCGCCAAAACCAATGTTCGCGGCTACGCTGTCATGAAACAAAGTCACGTCTTGGCTAACAAGCGCCATAGAGCGGCGAAGGCTTGATAATGTCAAGTCTCGCACATCCTGTCCGTCTATTTTAACGCAGCCTGCACTCACATCATACAGACGTGGAATGAGATTCATAAGTGTGGATTTTCCGCCGCCCGATGGCCCGACAAGCGCGATGGTTTCGCCGGCCTTTGCGGTTAGTGATAGGCTGCTTAGGGCTTGTGTACCGTCTGCGTAAGTAAACGTCGCGCCGTCAATATCTATGTCTCCGCGCGGATCAATGAGTGCTTTGGCGTTTGGCGCGTCAACAATTAAAGGCGTCTCATCAATGACGGCGAATATACGGAACAGGGCTGAGAGACCCTCCTGCACCACATTATTGAGAGTTCCAAGCGCGCGAATGCGTGGTGATAAAAGTAGCACCCAAGTTAACATCGCCGCAATTGATGCCGCTGTTGCCGTGCCTGTGCTAACCTGCCAAACCCCAAAAATGACAATCCCGGCAATGGCAAGTCCGCCCACAACTTCCAGAATAGGATCAACGCGGGCTTGCTCGGCAATAAGCTTGAGATAACGCCGAATGCGTTCATCAAAGCTATTGTTTAGGCGGTCTGTTTCGCGGCCTTCAAGGCCGTAAGCGCGCACGAGACGCGCGCCGCCAAGGCTTTCTTTAAGTTCTGATGTGATGGTGCCAATATGTTCTTGAACGCCTTTCGCATCACCGCGCAGCCGTTTGGAAATTATGATTATCGGCCAAGCGGCGAGGGGATAAAGCACGCCGATTAAAAGGGTGAGTTGCCAATTACTCCAAAGCATCATGGCTAGGATAAAAAATATCGTCAAAACATCTTTGACGATATTTGACATCGCTCTCACCAAGGCGCTCGATAATACTGTGACATCATTTGTGAATTTAGAAATCAAATTACCAACGGGTTCGCGTGCGAAACTTGCGTAGTCAGCTTTGTGCGCGCTTGCAAACATCTCTTTTTGCAAGTCGCCGACGGCGTTTAGCGCGATAGCATTTGTTAAAATGCGCTGTATGTAATTCGCTAGGCCAGAGATGAAGGTTATGCCAAGGAGTATTGGCAAGACCAACGCTGCATATCGCTTAGTTTGCGCCGCCCCATTTGCAGTTTCTGCACTGGAGAGCGAATTGGCTTGGTCAACGATATAGCCGACGACAAGGCCGTAACCCGCTGTGGCTGCGGCCAGGACAATCATAAAGACAGTTGCTATGAATAGGCGCGATTTTTGCGGCCAGATGTAACCTGTCCAGAGACGGCTAATAATCTGACGATCTGTGAATTCAGTTTGAGAGTTAGTCTTAAGTGGACTAGCCAATGAAACCGTCACTGTCAGGATCAATCAGTTCGTGCGCGTGAAGAATAAAGTAACGCATATGTGCATTATCGACGGTGCGCTGCGCAGCGCCTTTCCAAGCCGCGTGGGCTTTCTTGAAATTTGGATAAGCTCCCACGAAGTCCACCTTAGACAGATCAATAAATTCAGTCTTCATTGGGTCAACAAGTTCACCGCCAAATACGAGATGAAGCAATTGGTTTGGGTTAGTTTCACGGTCAGTCATACGGGTCCCTATATAGGCAAAGTCTTTGGATGGATTATCGGACTTTGCCGCCTCATCCATAAGTGTTTTCACACGCATGCTTATCAAAGGCATGAGCGTAGGGCCAGCACAAATCACGCCCATTTCAGTGGTGCCTTTAGCATTATAGCTAAAGGACTTGCCGCGCAGGTCTGTAATGAGCGCCCCGGCCTCAACGGCAATCAGTTCTGCGGCGGCAAGATCCCAATCTGATTTAGGCGTAAACGCTACCGTCGCGTCAGCTTTACCGCATGCGACCAGCGCAATGCGATAAGCCATAGAATTGGCGACGGTGACGTTCATATCTGGCCAGCCCAAGCGCCGAAATTTGCGCGGATATCCGACCATATGGCAGCCCTTGAGCTCGGTGCGTCCAGACGGTTTCATAGGTTCACCGTTAAGCCATGCGCCGCCGCCTTTATAGGCCGTGAACATTTCATCTGTCAGCGGGTTGTAGAGAACGCCCGCAATTGACCGCCCGTCCTCAATAATCGCAACTGAGACTGCAAAATTAGGGGAGCGATCAATAAAGGCGCGGGTCCCGTCTATCGGGTCGACAACGAATGTGCGCGGGCAGGCATGGCGTGAATGATCGTCTTTGGTTTCCTCCGATAGCCATCCATAATTTGGCCTAAGAGGGCAGAGCACTCGCGCGAGATAGTCATTCACCGCTATGTCAGCATCGGTGACGGGATGATTTTCGACCTTGTCCCAAACTTTGGCGTCATTGGCTTCGAACGCCTCGCGCGCAATTGCGCCCGCCGCGCGCACAGCTGGTATCAAAGCGGCGTGATCCTCGGCAAAGGACACGCAAATGTTGTTAGCTTCCGGCAAGTGTTAGCCCTTCGACCAATACGCTAGGTGAGCATTTACTGCCGTCAAATTTAAGATCATTTGCAGGGAGAAGTGTTTTGTAAACTTCGAGTAGATTGCCTGCGATTGTCACTTCATTGACGGGTGCGCCTCGCTGACCGTTTTTAACTTCGAAGCCTGCGACTCCGACGGAATAATCACCTGTATTGTTGTTAAGTGATGGGCCAAACATTTCCGAAATTAACAGGCCGTCTCCCATTTGCTTGCACAAATTTTCGGGCGTTAAATGTCCTGCCGCTAGCCAGCTATTTGTCGAGGAGACGCCGGGCGGGCCGCCGATACCGCGCATTGCGTGGCCTGTGGTTTTAAGGCCAAGCTGTTTAGCTGTGCCGCAGTTAAGTAGCCATGTTGTTAATTTGCCGTCTTTGATGACGTCATGGCGCTGCGTGGTGACGCCTTCTCCGTCCCAAGGCCGCGACCCATGACCGCGCAATAGGAGCGGATCATCAATGATATTTATGCCGGGAGCAAATATGTGTTCGCCCATTTTATCTTTTAAAAATGAGGTGCCTCGCGCAATGGATGTGCCTGATATGGCCCCGAAAATGGACGCTATGAGTGAGTTCGCAACGCGGCGGTCAAAGATGATGGGCATGGCGCCTGATTTCATCTGAGCCGCCCCCATACGTGCGGCGGCGCGTGTGCCGGCCTCTTGGCCGATGGACTCAGGCGTTGGCAGGTCTTCTAGCCAGCGCGCCCCTTCATAGGCATAATCGCGCTCCATCGCGCCGTCTTCTTCCGCAATTGCAACGCCGGAAAGCCCATGGCGCGAACTGCGCCAGCCGCCTTCAAAGCCGTGACTGGTTTTGAAAAATATAGCAGAACTTGACCAGCTTGCTGAACTGCCTTCTGCGCGGCTAACGCCTTTGACAGTTTCAGTCGCGGCCTCAACCTCATGCGCGCGGGCTTTGAGTTTGGCGGGCGTCATTTGCGAGCTATCATAAAGCTGCAAATCTGATTTTTCGGTTTGTAGAAGTTCTTTAGGCGCTAGGCCGCAATAGGGGTCCTCAGGGGCCAATCTTGCCATGGCTACGGCGCGTTCGGCGAGCTTATCAATCGACAGGCTTGAGACGTCGGAGCTTGAGACGCTGGCTTGTCTTTGTCCAATCATCACGCGAAGTCCAATGTCCTTGCCTTCGCTATTATCAACGTCTTCAAGCTCGTGGTCACGCACAGTCACGGACAGTGATCGGCCATGTGTTGCGATAGCGTCGGCCGTTTCCGCGCCGTGACATTTTGCGCGTGCAAGCAGCTCGTCTAAAACGGGCGCGAGCGCAGTTTCAGAGAGCGGTGCATCGGCTTTGGAAGATTGAATGCCCATGGTGAAACGCCTTAAATTAGTTAGCTATAATGAGATAGATGAGCGAAATGGCTATACCGAAATAACACACAATGGCGGACAGGGTGCCGACCAAGCGGCCTTGCCCGAAAACCTTAGCCATACCGCAGGCATGGCAGATGCGTCCAAGGGTAAATGTTGCGCCAAAGACGTGCAATAATATTGGGTTTGCGGAGAGGCTGGCTAAGGCGAGTAGGCCAAGGAGCATAAGAGGGGCGTTTTCGATAAAATTCCCATGGGCGCGAATGCGAGAAAATAGTTCAGGATCGTCTCCATCTCCTAGATTGATTTTCTTGCCGATACGAATTTGCCCAATGCGAAACATAAGTAAAGGCGCGAGAATGAGATTAATAGCAATATAAAACGCTACGATTTCAAATAATGTCATGTGTTCTTCCTTAAATTCTATGCGTCAATGGGATGTTTTGCAGCTTCTTTAAAAGCCTTAAGATGTGTTTCAATAGGCTGTGCCCCTTGCACGGAAAATTGTCCATTGTAAATAAATGTTGGGACGCCAGATACGCCAAGGCTTCGGAAATGAAAAATTTCATTTGTGACCTCCGCTTTATCTTTATCGCTGGCAAGTAAGTCTGATACTATAGCGCTATCTAATCCAACGTCACCTGCAAGTGCGGCGAGTACAACGCTATCTCCAATGTCAATACAATCCGTGAAGACGGCCTTAAATAAGGCTTCAGACATCGGATTGGCTTTGTTTTGCCCCTGAGCCCAGCGCATGAGGCGATGGGCGTTGAGCGTATTAGGGCGCAGTTTGATTTTAGAGAAATTAAACTCAATACCTACAAGTGGGCCAGCAGTCTCTAAATGTTGACGCATGGCACTCCAACGGCTGTCAGGGCCTGCTTCGCCAAACTTTTTTGTCATATATTCACGGTAAGCTATGCCTTCGCTTGGAACGGTTGAGTCAAGCATATAGGGCCGCCAGATTAAGTTTACATTGCCACTATATTTATTGACGGCGGCCTGAAAATATTTTGCACCAAGCCAGCACCACGGGCAGACCAAATCTGAAACGATATCGACATGAATGGGTGTGGCTCGAGTTTTCACCTTTGGTTTGGTCATCAATTGTGCACGTTCGTGACAGAGAGGGACAAAAACTTCATCACAGCATCAATTTCGCTATTGCTCATGCCTTTTACTAGCTTTTCATTAAAGAGCCTAAAGTCATTCATAACAGATTCGCGCACGGACCAGCCCTGTCCTGTCAACGAGACCGTCTTTGTGCGTCCATCTGCGCCGCTTTTGCCGCGCGTAACAAGGCCTGCGCCTTCCATTCTGGAAACGAGTCCTGTAATGGCAGAGTTATTTCTGCCGACCCCTTCCGCAAGTTCGGTCAAGCGGCAATTGTCGTGATAGCCCAGATAAATAAGAACGGCGGCCTGTGAGGTCCCGACGCAGCTGCGGGCGGATAGATGGGCGTCTGCAGCCTTCGCAAGTTGGGTGTGAGCGCGGTCGAGCATGAAGAATAAACGTCGATCAACGGGACGAGCAATAGCCATAGAGACTCCTTTTGGAGTAATTATTACGCATACGAATGATGTAGTCTAGCTTTTCTGTCGTTGAATTGCCTTATTGTCAGATGTTGTGTAAGAGTTCGGCCGCGAGCTTGTGGTTAATGATGTGTTAATGAGAGGTTCAGTCTCGCTGCGCCAAAGGCTTGGCGATTACTTTATGGCGGTTTGTGGGGAACGAGCCGTTAGGACAATCATTTTAGGAGGATTCAAATGATTAAACTAACAAATATGACTAAATTAATCTTGGCGGCAGGCGTTATTTCGCTGTCGGCTTGTGCAACGACTGCGAATACGGGAAGTACTAAAACCGGAGCTAATCAGGTCGTTCAGCTTGCGGCAACTGAAGCGCCATTTGGATATACATGCTGGAATGGCTGTGTGCGACTTGATCTTGCGGATTGCCCGCCAGAGCCTACGCCTATTCAAGAAATTCAATGTTGGGATGGAACTATCGTCTCCGAAGTGGGGCAGTGCCCTGTGCAGCAGACCGTTGCGTGTTGGGATGGTTCGCTTGTAACAGATGCGTCTCAGTGCCCTGCGCAAGTGCAGCAAGTGCAAACGCGTTCAAATTTGAGCGTAGAGTCGCTATGTGGTCAAGAGTACCGTTCAGAGACAATCTATTATGATTTTGACAAAGGCCGATCTGCGGAAACGCAAGGCAAGATCAACCGCATCCTTGATGTGGGTCAATTTTGTAATGTGGAAACAATTACAGTTGTTGGACACACAGATACATCTGGTTCCGCCGCTTACAATCAGACGCTTTCTGAAAAGCGCGCGTCTGATGCCCGTGCCGAGCTTGTCCGCGATGGTGTAAACTCCAACCTCATCACATCGATAGGCCGCGGAGAGACAGAAAACGTTATTGACCGTGGTGACGGGGTTAAAGAGCCTTTGAACCGCCGTACGGAAGTTCTTATCAAGCTTGCTGAAACAGGTGCGCTGATAAGTAACTAGTAAGTAACTAGGCTCGTCCTAACTCAAAAATTTAAGCGCGCTTCGAAAGGGGCGCGTTTTTTGTGTTAAGGCGTAAATTCTAAAAAGCTGTTCGGCTATCCTGTCAACTGTAGTTCGAAATTCTGATTTTGCGCAACATGCGGCTTAGCTGGTGCGGCTGAAGCTTTCGGCGCAGCTCTCCATGCGAATATTTTCGAAAGCGCACTACCTTTAGCGCAATACCATTTACGTACAGAAGGATCCCACCGCGCGCCAAGACGTTTGGCGAGGTCGCGGTCTTCATAAGACACATTCAAATACTGTTTAGTCATGATTACCTCATTGTTCTAAAAGTTTCACATCAGACGAGGTCTGCGCCCTTACAGTGAGGGTGTTCCGCTTTATTTCAGAAATAGAACATAACAAGAACATTTAAGCTATGTCAATGTAAATATTCAGTATTGATAAACATGCGATTTGATTTCTGCGGGTGTTGCCCTCTTGGCTTGCGATTTTTACTGTGGGGCTTATCTATTAAGTAAAGGGAGTCGTTATGGTCGTTATGCGTCGAAATTATCGTTTCATTTCATCACTTATTATAACGGGAGCTTTGCTCGCGGCCTGCGAGCCGGCGCAACCGCGAAACCCTATTAAGGACACTGGGCCGCAGACCTTGCATGAGCGCACGCTTACCCTTGATACCCATGTCGATATTCCTCTCGACTATATGATAGATATCGACCCTGGATTTCAGACTGACGCGCAGGTTGATCTGCCTAAGATGTTGGCGGGCGGCTTGGATGCCGCCTTCTTTATTGTTTACACGCCTCAGACAGAATATAGTCTCAGTAACCCTGAGTCTGCGGATTACACGTCTGCTTCCGCTATTGCCGAAACGCGTTTTCGCGCCATTCAAAACCTTCTCATCGAATATCCAGAGCAAGTTAAACTGTGTATTACCGCCGATGAAGTGCGCGAAGCCGTTGCCGAAGGTAAGCGGGCTGTGTTGATTGGTATGGAGAACGCCTTTCCGCTTGGCCCCGACTTGTCGAAAGTCGATTTATGGGCGCGGCGGGGTGTGCGTTATGTCGGTCTCACGCATTTTGGGCACAACCAATTTGGCGATAGCTCTAATGCCAAGACTGTTTGGGGCGAAACCGATACGCTGCACGGCGGACTTTCATCCTTGGGTAAGAGCCTTGTGCGCAAGCTTAATGATGTTGGCATTATGGTTGATGTCTCTCATGCGGGTAAAAAAACGATGATGCAGGCGACTGCGCTTTCGCGTGTTCCAATCATTGCTAGCCATAGCGGCGTCATGGGGGTGGCAAGATCTGCGCGTAATCTTGATGATGAGCAGCTTTTGGCTATTAAAGCCAATGGCGGCGTTGTGCAGATCGTGGCGCTCGGGGCTTATGTGAAAGCGTTAAGCCCGGCGCAGGAGAGTTTTTCAAAAGACATAGAGATAAAATTTAATATCAAGACAGCGACTGATGTGGAAAGATTGAGCGCGGCTGATAAAGCGTTGCTGGATATTGCACGTGAAGAACTTCGTTCAATGGAGCCTGCAGCAAGCGTGTCCGACTTTGTCGACCACATTGACTATGCCGTGAAAATCATGGGTATTGACCATGTTGGCATTGCGTCTGATTTTGACGGCGGCGGAGGAATTGTGGGATGGGAAGATGCGTCCAAAACGCCTGCCGTAACAGATGAACTGGAGCGCAGGGGGTATAGCGAGGAAGATATCGCCAAAATATGGGGGGCAAACTTGCTGCGCGTCATGGAAGCTGTTGAGGCGGGTCGCCGCTAAACGCGACTTACCGATTCACCGCAAAAAAAGCCTGCTACCCCTGTTGACGGGGCGAGAATCTCCCCCTATACGCCGCATCAACTGATGAAGGTGCTGTCTACAGAATGCTGTAGAAACCTCCTTTAAGGTAAAAAAAGTTTCAATGTTCGTGCGAAGCGTGCCTAGATTTAGGGGCGGTTAGTTCGATTTTGTTGCAAATGGCCTGTCATGGCGCTCTTTTTAAGGGCTAAGCGGCGGGGTTATTTGCTTTTTGTGCAGGAAGAAGCGTTCATCCAACCCAATAATGGGATGCGAGCGCAAATAAAGGTTTGATATGCCAACAATCAATCAGCTGATCCGTAAACCACGGCAGGATAAGCGTAAGCGTAACAAGGTGCCGGCTCTTGAGGCCTGTCCTCAGAAGCGCGGTGTCTGTACGCGCGTTTACACAACAACACCGAAGAAGCCGAACTCGGCCCTTCGTAAAGTGGCGAAGGTTCGCCTAACAAACGGTTTTGAGGTTCTCTCATATATCCCGGGTGAGGGTCACAACCTTCAGGAACACTCTGTTGTTCTTATCCGCGGCGGCCGTGTGAAAGATTTGCCGGGCGTGCGTTATCACGTCCTCCGTGGTGTCCTCGATACGCAGGGCGTTAAAGACCGTAAGCAACGCCGTTCGAAATACGGCGCGAAGCGTCCGAAGTAGGGGTAAGATATGTCACGTCGTCACCGCGCAGAAAAACGGGTTATTCTTCCCGATGCTAAATATAGTGACTTGGTTCTTGCCAAGTTCATGAACGCCATCATGCTTGATGGTAAAAAATCCACAGCCGAGAAAATCGTCTATGGTGCAATGGATATTGTCGAGGACAAGGCTAAAACAGAACCAATACGTGTTTTCCATGATGCGCTTGAGAATATTAAGCCGTCTGTTGAGGTTCGCTCTCGCCGTGTTGGTGGTGCGACTTATCAGGTGCCTGTTGAGGTTCGCGTTGAGCGTCGTCAGGCCCTAGCTATTCGCTGGCTTGTCTCGGCTTCACGTGCGCGCAATGAGAATACAATGCGCGAGCGTCTTGCGGGTGAGCTTCTCGATGCCTCTAATAATCGCGGTTCTGCCGTGAAAAAGCGCGAAGATACGCACCGTATGGCTGAAGCCAACCGTGCGTTCTCTCACTACCGCTGGTAAAACTGTAAAGACTGAGCAATATTATGGCACGCGATTACGAACTTAAAGACTACCGTAACTTTGGTATCATGGCGCACATCGATGCGGGGAAAACAACCTGTACGGAACGGATTCTCTATTATACGGGTAAAAACCACAAGATTGCCGAAGTGCATGACGGTGCGGCGACTATGGACTGGATGGAGCAGGAGCAAGAGCGCGGAATTACGATTACGTCTGCTGCGACGACCTGTTTTTGGGCCGGTAAACGTCTAAACATCATTGACACACCGGGTCACGTTGATTTCACAATTGAGGTTGAGCGCTCGCTTCGCGTACTTGACGGCGCGGTTGCGCTTCTTGATGCCAATGCGGGTGTTGAGCCGCAAACAGAAACTGTTTGGCGTCAGGCGGACAAGTATAGTGTTCCGCGTATGATTTTTATCAATAAAATGGATAAGATTGGCGCGGATTTTTACGCCTCTGTTCAGTCTGTTAAGGACCGTCTAGGCGGCAATGCTCTTGAGATGCAGCTTCCAATTGGTTCTGAGGATCAGTTTAAGGGCATGGTCGATCTTGTTAAGAACAAGGCTTATATCTGGGAAACAGATGCTGACCTTGGGGCTAAATTCGAGACCATCGATGTTCCGGAAGACATGAAGGAAAAAGTCGATGAGTACCGTACGGCGCTCATTGAGGCTGTTGCCGATATGGACGATGCGGTTATGGAGGCTTATTTCGATGGCGTGATGCCGGATGAAGAGACAATTATCCGTCTTGTGCGTGCAGCGACTATTGCCAATAAGGTTGTGCCTGTTTTCTGTGGTACAGCGTTTAAAAATAAGGGTGTCCAGCCTTTGCTAGACGCCGTTGTGGCTTATCTGCCGTCTCCGCTCGATATTGCGGCGATTAAGGGTATTGATGCTAAGACGGGCGAGGAGGTAGACCGTCCATCATCTGATGATGTGCCGCTCTCAATGCTTGCGTTTAAAATCATGAATGACAAATTTGTGGGTACGCTTACATTCTGCCGTATCTATTCAGGTAAGCTGGAAACGGGTACGACGCTGCTAAACTCTGTTAAGGAGAATAAAGAGCGCGTGGGCCGTATGATGATGATGCACTCTAATGACCGAGAGGATATTCAAGAGGCGTATGCTGGCGATATTATAGCGGTTGCGGGTCTTAAGCGCACAACAACGGGTGATACGCTTTGTGATTTGAATGCCCCTGTTATTCTTGAGCGTATGGAATTCCCTGATCCGGTTATTGAGATTGCGGTTGAGCCAAAAACCAAGTCTGACCAAGAAAAACTTGGTGTTGGCCTCCAGCGCCTAGCGGCTGAGGATCCTTCCTTCCGCGTGACGACTGATCACGAATCTGGCCAAACAATTATGGCGGGTATGGGTGAGCTTCACTTGGATATTCTTGTGGACCGTCTTAAGCGTGAATTTGGCGTTGAGGCGAACATTGGTCAGCCTCAAGTGGCTTACCGCGAAGCGCTCGCTGCGCCTGTTGATATTGATTACACGCATAAGAAGCAGTCCGGCGGTTCTGGGCAATTTGGCCGTGTTAAAATTCGCTTTGAGCCGCTTGAACCTGGCGAAGGTGTTCAGTTTGAATCCAAAGTTGTTGGCGGTAATGTTCCTAAGGAATATATCCCGGGTGTTGAAAAAGGCGTTCGTACAATGGCAGAAACTGGCCTTTTGGCGGGCTTCCCTGTTATCGACTTTAAGGCTGAGCTTTATGACGGTGCCTATCACGATGTTGACTCCTCTGTTATGGCGTTTGAAATCGCGGCTCGCGCGGCGTTTCGCCAGATAAAAACTGAAGGTAAGGTCAAGCTTCTTGAGCCTATTATGAAGGTTGAGGTGGTCTCACCTGAAGAGTATTTGGGTAACGTAATTGGTGATTTGAATTCTCGCCGCGGCATGATTCAGGGGCAAGAAATGCGCGGTAACGCAACGGTTGTGAACGCAATGGTGCCTTTGGCGAACATGTTTGGTTATGTGAATGACCTTCGGTCCTCTACACAAGGGCGTGCGCAGTTTACAATGACGTTTGATCACTATGCGGCAACACCGCGCGCGGTCATGGATGAGGTGATTAGCAAGCAGGGTGGTGCGTAAGCCTAGCTTTCGCATTTAAGTAATTAAGATTTAACTCCGCCCTGATGTTGGGGCAAAATGATGGAGAGCTATAATGGCAAAAGAGAAGTTTGAGCGGACAAAGCCGCATGCGAATATCGGCACGATTG
>CAZFWZ010000016.1:0-33311 GCA_964522765.1 uncultured Caulobacterales bacterium
ATGATAACCCGGGAACCCTAGTCTGTAATGAGGATGAGAACATGGAAGAACGCGTCGTTTCAGGAGTCGCTTATTCGCGCGACGAAGCCCAGATTACTCTGATACAACTCCAAGACCAACCGGGTATGGTCGCCAAAGTGTGTAAGGCCATGTCAGAGGCCAACGTTATCGTTGATATGATTGTGCAAGGGATTTCCCGTAGTGATAATGCGGCGAACTTAACCTTCACAGTTGGCAAACGCGATTTGGATAAGGCTTTAAAAGCGCTAAAGAAAGCGAAAGACAGGATTGGCTTTGAAGGTATTAAGTCAGATGAAAATGTGACGAAGGTCTCCGTTGTCGGTATCGGGATGCGCTCACATACAGGCGTGGCACAGACAATGTTTGAGGCCCTAGCTGAGCGCGGAATTAACGTCGAAGTCATTGCGACATCGGAGATTAAAATCTCTGTGCTAATTGATAGCGAATATACAGAGCTCGCCGTGCGCGCGCTTCATAATGCGTTTGGGTTAGAGACCGCTTAAATTCACCTCACATGAAATCTGTATAACTTTTAATTAAAATTCCCCCTAGGCGAGAGGCCGTGCCTTAGGGTATAGGGCCCTCATGAGTGGTGCATCTAATATAAATAGCGAGCCGCCCCGCCTGATGAAGGCAATCCGCGCGGCTATGGCCGGCACAGAATCGGTTCAAGAACGCCTAGATGATTTTGTTGAAGCGATTACGGACGCGATGGGCGTGCGTGTGGCGTCAATTTATCTGCTACGCGACGGCGAGGAGCTTGAGCTTTCCGCCACAAAAGGTCTGAAAAAATCAGCGGTTCACCAAACGCGTATGCGGCCGGGCGAGGGCCTTGTGGGTCACGTGGCGCTGACGGCGCGTCCGCTTAATTTAAATGATGCTCCGAGCCATCCGCTTTTCTCCTATCGTCCTGAAACAGGGGAGGACGAATTTAAAACCTTTCTCGGCGTACCAATCCTGCGTGGGGGCCGGGTGCTTGGTGTGCTTGTGGTGCAAACGCGCGGTAACCGTGTTTTCACGGAAGGTGAGATTGAAGACATGCTCACCGTGGCCATGGTGCTGGCGGAAATTATCATTGATGATGAACGTGCAGGCGGTAAGAAAAATAAACTTAAAGGCATAACGCTCAATCCCGTTAAGCCAGAACTCCTTGACGGCAAAGCCTTCGCGGATGGGCTTGTCGAAGGTAAAGCCTATTTGCACTTGCCGCCTGTGCCGCCGTCTAATCTTCTCGCCGATAATATTGCGGCCGAAGAGGCGCGCCTTGAAGTTGGTATTGGTGTCTTGCGCACGGCTGTCGATGCTATGGTGAGCGGCGAAGCGGCGGCGGTATCGCGCGCGTCCAGAGATATCTATGAAAGCTACCGCATGTTTGCCTATGACCGTAAATGGACACACCGTTTGCGCGAAGCTGTGCATTCAGGGCTGACAGCGGAAGCTGCCGTTGAGCGCGTGCGAAATGAGCACCGTGCCCGGCTCATGAAAGCCCGCGACCCGTATCTGCGCGCGCGCCTGCATGATCTGGAAGACCTTGCTAATCGCCTCATTCGTGCGCTCATGGGCGATGATATTTCTATCGGGAATAAAAACATTTCTGATGATGCAATTATCTTTGCGCGCGATATCGGTCCGGCTGAACTGCTTGATTATGACCGTGATAAGATCAGAGGACTTGTCCTTGAGGAAGGTGCGGCCTCGTCTCATACGGCTATTATCTGCCAAGCGATTGGCATTCCTTTAGTGGGCCGTGTTGACGGCGTGCTTGATCGGATTGAAACAGGTGATGACGTACTTCTAGACGGAGAAACGGGTAAGGTTTTTATTCGCCCGCTTGAGACACAAGTGTCGGGCTTCCATTTGCGTATGAATATTCGCGGGGAAATGACGCGCGCCTATGACGCGATGAGAAACCGCGAAGCTCGCACCAAGGATGGCCGCCATATTAAACTGCAATTAAACGCAGGGTTGCTCGTGGATCTTCCGCAGCTTGAGCTGTCGGGCGCGGACGGCATTGGACTGTTTCGTACAGAATTCCAGTTTATGGTTTCTGAGTTTATGCCAAAACTTCAGGAACAGACCGAACTTTACCGCAAGGCAATAGATGTGGCGGGAGATCATCCTGTGACCTTCCGAACGCTCGATTTGGGCGGCGATAAAATCCTGCCTTATAGTGATCCTGTGCCAGAGGAAAACCCGGCTATTGGCTGGCGCGCCATTCGTATAGGACTCGATCGCCCGGGGCTTTTGCGGTACCAATCGCGGGCGCTTATTGCGGCAGGTGCGAAGCGGCATTTACGCGTTATGTTCCCTATGGTTTCAACTGTTGATGAGTTCGTAGAGGCGCGTGCGCATTTTGACCGCGAGGTTGACCGCGCGAAACGTCTTGGCCTTGATCTCCCCCACAAAATAGAGGTGGGCGTTATGCTCGAGACGCCTGCGCTGGCGTGGCAGATAAATGCCATTTGCGATCATGCAGATTTTGTGTCTGTTGGCGCGAATGATTTGATGCAGTTCTTCTTTGCTGCAGACCGCGATAACCCGCGTGTGTCGGACCGCTATGACCCGCTGCATCCCGCGTCTATGTCTATCTTAAAATTCGTTGCTGATGGGTGTGCAAAGAACGGAAAGCAAGCCGCAGTTTGCGGCGCGATGGCGTCTCGCCCTATTGAAGCCATTACGCTCATCGCGCTCGGTTATGATAATTTGTCTATGCCCGTGACAGGGATTGGCCCGGTTAAAAGCGCTGTACTGGCCCTTGACGCAGGCAAGTTAAAAGCGCGGCTTGCCCCCTTAATTACCTTGCAATCGCGCTTGTCGACTGTGCGCGATGAAGTCCGCAAATTCTGTTTTGAAGAAGGCGTGCCAATTTAAAGTCGCGCGCTTCATTGAAGCGGTTACTCTACCCGATCAGGATAAATAGGGCGAATGTCATAGGGAATATCTTCAAGCTTACCCAAAACAGTTTCAGCCTGTGTATCCAGTTTTGCATATGTCTCTAGGAATATTTTTGCATTCTCATAATCGCCGTCCCCTTGCAGGGTAACAATCTGTGTTGTGAGGCTGGAGATGGAGTCGGCAAGGGCGTTGAAATCCACGCGAAAACGTTCTTCGTCGGGGAGCCAGACCACAGCATTTTTCTCGCGAAACCAACTATACTGATAGGCTGCGCCCTTGGCGTGGGCGGCGTCGAGGCCAAAACGCATGGACCGAAAAAGTCCTGTGAAATAAGTCGAAAGAAACGCTTCACGTTCATGAGCGGGGAGCTCGCCTCGGCTCATCATATAAAGAATATTATAGGCGCCCATGACATCGGCTTTGCCTTCTTCTAGGCCAGACGCTAGCTCTTTGAGCTCGGCATTGACCGTCGTCTCTACACCATTTTTCGTAATCGTGCCGGGGCCGAGGCTGTGGGACAGTTCATGGAATAGCGTATTATTAGACATATATTTTTTTGTCGTCATCGCTGCCTGCTCATCAATCAGAACGCGCTCGCCAATGGGGGCGAGGATACGGTCATATTTCGCGCCCAGCACATTGGTCAGAATGACTTTTTTAGCGCCTTTTGCTTCGCGAACTTTTTCATCATTGGGCAAATTAAAGGCAATGGTCTGCACGCCGTTAGCGTTATCGCCGCCGCCTTGGATTTGATCGGCCACAACAATCGGGCTTTCAAACCCGCGGGAAAAATTCTTATAGCTGTCGGGGACGGGGAGGTTTTTTTCCATGTCCTTGAGATAGTCTTTATATTTTGCAAGCGCCTGTGACGCCTTAGGGTCTTTGATTGTCAAAAAACTCTCAAAGGCGGTTTTATAGCCATAAAGCCCGTCATCATAAACTTCATAGGGCCCGATTGCGATTTCGATATTGCCGTCCAAATCCATCCACGCCATTTCAGACACAAAATAATCATCCGATAAAAAGGACGCCGCGCGAAGGCTGAGAAAGTTCTTGAGTGATGCATTTTCAGAGATCTCTGCCGCTTCGCTAAGTAAATCGGCCGCACGGGTGAGGGGCTCTTCAAAGGCGATCGAATAAGGCACCGCATAAAGCTTGCCCTGATCATCTCTGCGGATAACGGTGTAGCCTGATTTAAACGCGGCTTCGTCACCTGGCGCGGCGGCAATATGGGCCTCAAATTCATCTTTGGTCATATCCGCAGGATAAAATCCCGCGCCTTTGGGGCAGGGCGTATCGCCGTAAAATACATGGCCATCCGCCAGCGCGTCGCAGCTGCCAAAATGCAAATCAAACATTCTCAGAAGCTGATTTTTATCTGCGCGGTCACTTGCAGCTATCTCGGCGCGTATGGCTGGATTATTGGGGTTAAGTTGTAGCAGATAAATTTCTGACAAGACTTTACTGGCCTCTAGCAGCTTATTGGCGACAGCTTTTTCTGACGCGCTAAGAAAAGAGGTGTCGACAACCATCGGGACTTCGGCAAATTTGGCATATTGCGCTGCAAGGTCATAACCGAGCGATACATCCGTCTGCGTTTTTGTTGCCGCGTCTGTGGGCGCGGCTTTTACGGGCTCGTCCACAGTGCGGCCTTGGCAAGCACTCAGGAGACAAGCCGTCATCAGAGCGGCGGCGGAGACAGTTAAGAGGCGCAGGCGTATCATAATTATCTTTCTGTTTTATTGGTAACTACAATGCAGTTTTTATTTGCTCTGCGAGAGCTGTGAGTTCATCCATATCGGCCATGCCCCCAGAGCCATGTTGACCAAGAGAGCCATGTTGGCCGAGTTTGATGTCTGTGTAGCGCGGAATGATATGAAAATGAAGATGAAACACGGTTTGTCCCGCTGGCGCGCCGTTAAACTGGGTGATGACGACACCATCGGGCGTAAGCGCTTTTGTAACGGCCGTGCCAATACGCTGCGTTTGCGCGATAAGTTTTGTCAGTGTGTCTGGGCTCGCGTCAAATAAATTACGAGACGCCTCTTTGGGGATAACAAGCACATGTCCGCGTGATTGCGGGAAGGCATCCATGAAAGACAGAACGTCATCATCCTCATAGACTTTCACGCATGGTATATCTCCGCGCAGGATTTTAGCAAAGATATTGCTCTCGTCATATTGACCTTCGAGTGACATTCAGCTCTCCTTCTTAAACGGTGTATGCTTCCCAAGATAGTGAATGTCGCGCTCCACCGCTAGCCGTTCATGCTCAAGATAATCGCCGACGGCATCATTCAGGCCGGGATGGGCAAGGTAGTGGGCGCTATGGGTGGCAACAGGCTCGTACCCGCGCGCGAGTTTATGCTCGCCCTGCGCGCCGGCTTCGACCTTGGGCACGCCGTGCTCTATTCCGGCCTCAATAGCCTGATAATAGCAAAGCTCAAAATGCAAAAAGGGCTTATGCGTCAGCGCCCCCCAATTGCGCCCATAAAGCGCATCCGAGCCGATAAAATTGAGCGCCGCCGCAATGGGCGTGTCGTCCACCTCGGCAATCATTAGAACAATATGCGCGGCCATAGTTTCGTGAATGAGTTCAAAGAAGGCGCGTGTTAAATAAGGCCGCCCCCATTTACGGCGGCTTGTGTCGATATAGCAGCGGTAGAAAATATCCCAATGATGAGGCTTTAAATCATCGCCCGTTAGCCGCGATATTGTCACGCCGTCCTGCGCGGCCGCACGTTCTTTGCGGATGTTTTTGCGCTTGCGCGAGGCGAGGGAGGCTAGAAAGTCGTCAAAGTCTTTGTAATCTCGATTGATGAAATGAAACTGTCTGTCTTCGCGGTGTAGCCAGCCTGCGGCGCTGCAAGCCGCGCGGTCATCATCTGTTAGAAATGTCATATGCGCGCCTGAAAACCCTTGCGCTGCGCAAAACTGTTCCATGGCCGACAGCAGAGCAGTTTTCGCGGCGGGCGTGCTCGCGAGAAGACGCGGGCCTGTGGCGGGCGTAAAAGGCACGCAGCATTGCAGCTTGGGATAATAGTTTCCGCCCGCACGCTCTAAGGCGTCGGCCCAGCCGTGGTCAAAGACATATTCGCCTTGGCTATGGGTTTTAACGTAAAGCGGGGCGGCGCCAACCGCGTTGCCGTTTTTGTCTTCAAGCCAAATATGTACGGGAGTCCAGCCTGTCTGTGCCGTCGCGGAGCCGCTATCTTCGCAGGCTTTTAAAAAGGCGTGTGATAAAAATGGATGCTGACCCGCAGGGATATGGGCGTCCCAATCGCGAGCGCTAACCTGATTGATGGAGGTCAAAATGCGGGCGGAATAATCTACTGTGTCTGGAGGGGTGTCTTCGCTCATGCCCTATATACGCAGCAAGCTTTCTGTTAGACGAGAATCGATGTTTGACATGATGTCTCCTTGCGCGGATGTTTAGGTATTGGCTATGGTCTTATCAGCTAAACTAATCGCGCTTTCGGGTAAAGCGAAAGCCGCCAAAAGGACAAACATGCCAGATAAGACACACGCCTCAGACATGCGGGTTTTTCCGCTTCCCAGTGAAAATGCTGCGGTGACGGATTTCTTAAAAAACCGCCGTTCAAATATGTCTAAAGTGATGAGAGGCCCAGGTCCATCTCCCGAGCAGTTGAAAGCTATTTTGGAAATTGCCGCCCGTGTGCCAGACCATAGAAAGCTTGGTCCGTGGCGCTTTGTTGTCTTTGAGGGTGAGGCGCGAGAAAATTTCGGCAAATATATCGCGAGTACCTTTATGGCGGCTAATCCAGATATGCCGCTTGACCGCACCGTATTTGAAGGGGCTAGGTTGATGCGCGCACCCACCGTGGTCGCCGTTATTTCTAGCCCTGTAGATTGCCCGCGCGGTACGCCTGAATGGGAGCAAGTCCTGTCAGCTGGCGCTGTGTGCTTTAACTTGGTTGTCGCCGCGCAGGCCGCCGGATTTGCGGCGCAGTGGCTAACTGAATGGTTCTCTTATGACGCGCGAGTTAATCAAGAATTAGGGCTGGAATCTCGCGAAAAAGTTGCGGGATATATCTATTTAGGCTCTACAGATACGCCTTCGACCGAGCGAGTACGACCTAACGTAGAGGACCGCATACAATTTTGGCAGCAATAATGATTTACTAAAAAAATATCAGCAAATTACCTAAAAACAAAGAGTTAAGGGGTGACAGAGTTATCGTATGAATCTAAACAGCGCGCTCGGTCCTCGGACCGCAGCTGTAAAGCTGGACCCTACGGTTTCCAATGCGCCCCGTGAAGCTGTAGGGTCACTTTTCCAGTCATGATTTAATCCCCGCTTTTATTTTTGCTCTGATAACAGGGCATGAAAAACACACAGCCCCCAAACATACCATCGGTCCTAGAAACCCTCACAATGCGTGAGCTACTCGCGCGGATTTCATCGGCGGCGCTCGCCATTGACGTTGAAAGCTCGCTTGAACAGGCGGCTAAATTTACATCTTTAATCGTGAACCTAACAAAAACGATTCGCGAGACAGAAAGCTATAATGAAAAGCTCAGCGCGTCTGCCAAAGAGGGCGTTTTTGAAGGCACGCTGGATGAGCGGCTTAAGGGGTATTTGCCCACGCGCGAGGAAGAAATCGCGTTGCGCGCCGAGCTGAAAGAACATCTTGTTGTCCTAGGCCCGCGCCTATTTGAGGATGGCGGGCCCGAAGGTTATGACGAAATATAAGGCGGCGGCTGACGGCAAAATCTACCTTCCGCCGCGCTTGCGCCGCCGCGTAGTTAAGGGCTTCATTTATTCCCGCCATAGCTGGGACAGCTTCGCCCGCGAAGATCAACGCTGGGTGGGGAAAAACTGGCTGATTTGGCTCCTGCTGGGCGGGCGCGGGTCTGGAAAAACACGAACAGGCGCAGAATGGGTGCATAGGCGAGTGCTCAATGGGGCCATGCATATCGCTCTTATTGGGCCGTCTTATAATGCCGCGCGCGAAGTTATGGTTGAAGGCGAAAGCGGCCTTTTATCCGTTGGTCGAGAGACGGAGCGGCCAATATATATATCCTCGCGTCACCGCCTTGAATGGCCGGGCGGGGCGGTGGGCCATATCTTCAGCGCCGAAGATCCAGATGCCCTGCGCGGGCCGCAATTTGATTATGCTTGGGCGGATGAGTTTTGTGCTTGGAGCTATCCGCAAGACACACTGTCTAATCTGCGCCTTGGCCTTCGCCTCGGAGTTGATCCGCGCCTCGTGGTGACGACAACGCCCAAACCGATAAAAGCGCTCAAAGAGCTGCGCGCTCAAAAAAGTGTCTATACCTCACGTGCAAAAACGTCCGATAATGCAAAAAATCTTGCGCCGACATTTTTGGACGCGGTGAATACGGCTTACGGTCAAACCCGATTGGGCCGCCAAGAACTCGGCGGGGAGATTATTGAAGACGCCGCGGGCGCGCTTTGGACACGTGATAGTCTTGCCGCCTGCACCGCGCCGCCGCCAGAGCGTTTTGATAAAGTCATCATCGCCGTAGACCCGCCTGTCACCTCCGGCGCGCGTTCAGATGCGTGCGGGATTATAATTGCGGGGCTGCTTCGGGGCGCCGCGGCTCGCGAGGATAAAGTCTTTATTCTGCATGACGGCACAGTTCAGGGGCTCTCCCCTGATGCGTGGGCCGCGCGCGTCGTCGGCTTTTGGGACAGTTATGACGCGGATTATGTTTTGGTTGAGGTGAACCAAGGCGGAGAAATGGTCAGCGCCATTATACGCCATCAATCACCAGAGACTTTGGTGAAATCTGTCTATGCGAGCCGGGGTAAGGCCGCGCGGGCCGAGCCTGTCTCGGCGCTTTATTCCCAAGGTCGGGTGCATCATATCCGCACGTTCCCTGAGCTTGACGATGAGCTCGCCAGCCTTGGTACAGAGGCGCAGATCAGGGGCGGCCATAGCCCCGACCGCGCCGACGCCCTTGTGTGGGCCGTCACAGATTTGCTCCTTGCCCCGCGTCAGACGCCCAGGATTAGGCAGATTTAGAAGACTGTTAAAGCTAAGATTTTGCGTAAACGGCGCAAAATATAGTCAATCAATTAACGCCCGTTAACCCTGTTACTTAAATCTCCCTTAACCCTAAAGCGTCATTTTGCGCTCCTTAAGATGTGGAGAGCAAAGTGGCTTTAGATAAAAAATTCGGACTTAAAAAAGATCTCAAATCTGTCACAACGCAGCTCGCGGGCTTGAACGTTGAGCTGGCCGAGCAGATGATTTTGCTCGCCTCTCAAACAGGCGACACTGCGCCGCTCATTGGGGCCGTGAACGCTTTGCGTGAGGCGCAGGATGTCTATACGGCCGAATCCGTGCCCGCGAAAAACGCGCAGGTACAAAAAGCGCTCGGCGACACGCTCTTAACACTGGGCCGCGAAAGCAGCGATATCGACGCGCTTGATTCCAGCGTGCAGGCTTACCGCAGCGCCATTACCCTTGCCTCTATGCTCGGCGACGAGATTATGCGCCGCGACGCCAAGAAAAACTATGCCGTCGCCCGCAGGTTATTAGAGAACCATGTCGGCGCGCTGGATTTACGCGGAGTGGCTTAGGCGGGTTGCCGCTTTCTTTATTGCTTAAGGTTTATCCCCACCTCTGCACGATCAAATTCCCTTACATAACATCAATATAGGATTATATTCCTATAAATAACTCTCACCTTATTTAACCGAGCTAAGTTCTGTTCATCGGCGCATTCCCGCCGTTTGTTTTCATCTTTGGAAACAAAACTTGATGGACGGCTTATGAAATTTGGATTTCCAAACCTGCGTAAAACACCAAGCGCGGCGAGGGCGCTTGAAGCCAAGTCTACGCCGCTAGTCGCGCTGAAATTTACGGATAGCGCTTTGAACGCGGTGTGGAGCGGGCGTGATTTCTCTGCGCTCTCGCGTGAAGGTTATCAGAAAAATGCGGTGGTATTTCGCTGCGTACGCCTCATCGCGGAAGCCGCCGCCTCTGTGGAGCTTTGCGTCAGGCGCGGGGAGATCTGCGAAGCCGGCGATCCCGCGGCGGCGCTTTTGTCGAAGGGTCATCCTGGCGCGTCTGCTGAGGAGGTCCTGGAACAGTTCTACGGACTGCTGCAGGTCAGCGGAAATGGCTATCTTGAAGCTGCGCTTGTGGACGGCGTGCCGGCCGCGCTTTATGCCCTGCGCCCTGACCGCGTGAAAACGCTTGTTTCAAAATCGGGCTGGCCAAGCGGGTATGAATATGAGGCCTCTGGTCATAAACGCCGCCTGCCGATTGATCCCGCCACAGGCCGCTGCGCTGTGTTTCACGCGCGTGTATTTAACCCGCTGGACGACAGCCTCGGCCATAGCCCGCTATCTGCGGCGGCCAGCGCGGTTGATATTCACAATGCGGGCGGGCGCTGGACAAAGGCGCTGCTTGATAATGCCGCCCGCCCCAGCGGCGCGCTGATTTACAAAGGCGCGAGCGGGTCTGAGCGATTGTCTGATGATCAGTTTGAGCGCCTTAAGGGTGAGCTTGAGGGCGCGCATTCGGGCGCGAGAAATGCGGGCCGTCCAATGGTGCTGGAAGGGGGTCTCGACTGGAAAGCCATGAGCCTTTCTCCCGCCGATATGGATTTTATGGAAGCCCGCCGCGACGCCGCGCGCGATATTGCGCTCGCGTTTGGCGTGCCGCCCATGCTGCTGGGAATACCCGGTGATAATACATATTCTAACTACAAAGAGGCCAATCTCGCCTTTTGGCGGCAGACGATTATTCCGCTGGTCAACAAAACCGCGCGCGGTCTTGAGGGGTGGCTTCAGGCGTTTTACGGCGATGATCTTCGAATAGTGCCTGAGCTCGATAAAGTCTCGGCGCTATCTGAGGAACGCGCGACGCTATGGCAGCGTCTCGGCGCGGCAGAGTTTATTACCGATGACGAGCGCCGCCAGATTGCAGGGCTTCCCACGCGCCAGAAACTAACAGGGGAAGGCGCCTCCCATGGCGGATAAAACTTTGACACTCGACCGCACCATAAGCCTCTCATTAGTGCTGACGGTGATCATTCAATCGGCCAGCGCGCTGCTTTGGGTCGGCGCGGCGGAAGTACGTTTGCTCACGCTTGAGACGGCGGTGAATATGAAACCGCCTGTCTCCGAGCGGCTCGCGCGCATTGAAGAGCAGATGGAAATGACGCGCCGCACGCTGACCCGCATTGAGCGCCAGCTCGATGAGTCCCGCAAAACAGGGGGAAACAAATAATGAATATCGCCTCTTCATATGACGTACCCATTAGCGGCTATGCCAGTCTTTTTGGCGTTCAAGATGTGTCCGGTGATGTGGTGCGCAAAGGCGCGTTTAGCGCGAGCTTGTTAAAACTTGGCGGCGCGCCTCTGCCTATGTTGTTTGGCCATGAAACCGTCACGCCAATTGGAGTCTGGGACCGCATGGTCGAGGACGCTACGGGCCTGTTTGTGCAGGGGCGACTGCTCCGGGGACCTAAAGGCCGCCGCCATATCCGCCGCCTTGTTCAGGCGGGCGCGCTTAGCGGTCTGTCTATCGGCTACCGCGCGCAGCGATATTCAAAACGCGCAGCCGGCGGGCGTGATTTGATTGAACTCGACTTATGGGAGGTCTCGATTGTGGCTTTCCCCATGCTCCGTAATGCGCGGCTCAGCTTGCGCGGCGCGCGGCCTGACTTGCAACAATCGCCAACTCTTACTCTCCCGCAACTCCCGAAAAGGACAGCTTAATGAAACCCCAAATCAAAGAAACTAAATCGCTTGAGACTCCAGCGCATCAAACAAAGACGATGATGGCCGATTTCGCACGTACATTTGACGCGTTTAAAACCGCCAATGATGAACGCCTCGCTCAGATTGAAGCCAAGTCATCTGACGGGCTGACGGATCAAAAAGTCGCGCGCATTGACGCGGCCCTTGAGGCGCAAGCCAAACGCATCGAACGGCTTTCTATTACTGCGGGCCAGCCTGCTCAAGGCGGTAGCGGCGCGTCATCAGAGGCGAAATCCGCCTGGTCGAGCTATATCCGCTCTGGCGACGTGTCCGCGCTTAAAGGGCTTGAAGGCAAATCACTCACGACCTCCGACGGGGAAGGCGGCTATATCGCGCCTATTGAAGCTGAGAGCATGATTGACCGCGCACTGGATAACGCCTCGCCTTTTCGCTCGATAGCGGCCGTGCGCCGTGTTGGTTCTGGTCAGTTTCGCAAACCTGTCAGTGCAGGCGGTATAACGGCGGGCTGGGCAGGGGAAACTGATAGCCGCACCGAGACGACGGCTCCGATATTAGACCTGCTCGAATTTCCTGCAGGCGAGCTTTATGCCATGCCGGCCGCGACGCAGACCCTCCTTGATGACGGCGCCGCGGATGTTGATCAATGGCTTGCTGATGAAGTGCGCGACGTTTTTAGCGCTCAAGAAACAGGGGCCTTTATCACGGGCGACGGGGTGAATAAACCGCGCGGGATTTTGTCTTATGCGCAGGTTGATAACGCGGAGCATAGCTGGGGCCAAATTGGCACGGTGAGTACAGGTGTGGACGGCGCGTTTGACGAAGATGCACCCGTCGATGCTTTGCTAGATTTAGTTTATGCGCCCAAAACGCGTTACCGCGCGGAGGCGAGCTTTGTCATGAACCGCCGCACAGTCTCGGCCATTCGCAAGTTTAAAGATGCGGACGGAAATTACATTTGGCAGCCTGCGGTTAAGGCCGGCGCGCCGTCGACTTTGTTAGGATATAGGCTCACCGAGGCCGAAGACATGCCCGACATCGGCAGCGGTGCAACGCCGATTGCTTTCGGGGATTTCCGGAGAGGTTATCTCATTGTTGACCGCCAAGGCGTGCGCGTGCTGCGCGATCCTTATTCCGCCAAACCCTATGTGCTGTTTTACACGACCAAACGCGTGGGCGGCGGCGTCCAAGATTTCAACGCCATTAAACTGCTCAAGTTCGCGGCCTAATTATATCTTTTAACTTTCGGCTCCGCAGTTTTGCGGAGCTGCCTTCCTAAATTGAAAGGCCGAGCCATGGCTATCACCGATATAAATCCGCCTGCGCTTGAGCCTGTCACGCTTGATTACGCAAAGGTCTTTCTGCGCGTCGATCATGACGATGAAGACGCGTTAATTACGGACCTTATCCGCGCCGCGCGCCTGCGTGTAGAAGGGCTTATTAATTCGGCGCTGATGTCCCGCGCGCGGCGTTTCACGACACTCAAAATTAAGTCCAAAGGTGTGTTTATTAACTCAGGGAATATTTCGCAGATTACGGCCGTGCGTCTTCTCTCTGGTGAAGCCGAAACTGAGATTTCCTTATCGGCTCTGACAATTAATTTACGCTGTCAGCCGCCCATCGTCAGCGTAAAAGAGCGCACAAGTTTCCAGTCTTACGCGCCAGAGGCGGACGCGCTCGAAATTGATTTTATCTCTGGTTTTGGCGAAGACGAAGGCGACATCCCCATGCCGCTGCGCCAAGCCATGCTGCTTTTGCTCGCGCAAAGCTATGAGTACCGCGGCGAGGCGGAGGTTCCGCCGACAGTGCCAATGATGGTCGACGCGCTGCTCATGCCTTACCTCGGGATGCGGATATGATTGGTGATTTGCGCATGCGGCTCGGTGTTTATAAACCGCAATTAAATTCAGACGACTTTGGCGGTCATGTTACAACATGGGTGTGGCACGGTAAAGTCTGGGGCCATATCGCTCCGCGTGCGCTGACTGAGCTTCGTGAGAACGGACGCCTCAAAGTCACTCAAAGTTACCGCGTCACTATTCGCTTTCGGTCTGATTTTCCAGAGCGGGCGCGCCTCATGTGGGGCGCGCGCATCCTGCGAGTCGTGAGCGGCTCTGATCCCGACAATCGCCGTGAGCGGCTCCACCTGATTTGTGAGGAAGAACAACAATGAGTGATTTTAATTCAGTCACCGATCTGGCGCGCGCGCTCCATGCGGTGCTTGCACAGGACATCCGCATCACGGATGCGCTAGGTGATCCCGCGAGGCTTTATGATGACCCGCCCGAAGATCCTGTCTTTCCTTATCTGACCTACGGCCCCATCCGCAGCGAAGATAATAGTGTGGACGGCGCGCGGCTGACCACTCATCTGATTACGCTGCATGTCTGGTCGCGTTACACGGGCCGCGCCGAAGCTTTGGGGTTAATGGGCATGATTGCGAGCGTGTTGACCGATGCGCCAATGGTCCTCTCGAAGGCGACCTTAGTGAACCGCCACATTATTTACACTGATATTTTCCGCGCCAGCGACGGTTTGACATTGCACGGTATTGTGCGTTTGCGCGTAACCACTGACCAAGAATTGGAGACCTTATGAGCGCACAAGCGGGGCGAGATATTCTGCTAAAAATTAAAAATGAGGCGGGAGATTTCATCACGGCCGCCGGCCTTCGCACTAAGAGTTTGCGCTTTAATGCGCGCACGGTCGATGTGACGGATAGCGGTTCGGTGCAGGCGTGGCGAGAGCTGCTGCCAGGTGCGGGGGTTAAGTCAGCCGAAGTGACAGGCGCAGGCGTGTTTCGCGATAAACCATCCGATGCGCGCGTGCGCGAGATGTTCTTTTCTCAAGCCGCTGAGACCTGTCAGTTCATCCTGCCAGATTTCGGCATTATCGAAGGCACGTTTTTAATCGCTGGGCTCACCTATGCGGGGACGTATCAAGGCGAAGCCAGCTTTGAAATGAACCTCGTCTCTGCAGGCGTACTCACTTTTAAGGCGATATGAGTATGAGGTTTGGGCGTTTTCAACCGGGTGATGTGCATGTTCAGATTAAAGGCGAGCCTGTCACGCTTCGTCTCACTCTGGGCGCGCTTGCACACATCTCAAGCCGTCTGTCTGCTCCGTCCCCGAGGGCGCTGTCTAGCGCCCTTCGAAGCCTGACGCCGGAGCAGGCGCGTGTCCTGCTGAGCTGTCTGTCCTGTCCTCCCCTTCCAGAGGCAGACGGCTCAGTAGGCCTGGTTTCTGAAACGGACGTTCAAAGGCTTCTGCCTGATATTTGCCGTGTCTTTGAAACCGCATTTTTATGTGAAGACAATACATGAGCGCAGACAACAAATGGCCTTTTGAGGCGTGGCTTAGGCTTGCTGTGCTGGGTTTTCGGCTCAACCCGCAGCAGTTCTGGGACATGTCCTTAAGCGATTGGCGGGCCTTAATGCGCAGCGAAACCGTGCCAGTTATGAACGTGGAAGAGCTGTCCGAACTGCAAAATAGATTTCCTGATGAGGCCAAAGACAAAGAGGTGAGTAATGAATTTGACTGAAGAGGCCGCAAAGGCCGTAGACGATTTCGCCAATGGCCCTGCTATGGCGGCGGCCGACCAAACTGCAAAGGTTTTTGAAACGGCAGGGCAGCGTATTGCCGATGCGCTTGAAGGCGCTGCGCGTTCTGGAGAGTTGTCATTTAATTCACTCGCCGAGAGCGTCGCGCGTGACCTCGCAAGCCTCGCTGTTTCGGAATTAATTACATCTCCGCTGCAAAGCGCGCTCGGCTCAATTACAGGGCAATTAATTGGGGGCAATTCTAGCGGGCAAAGCCAGCCGCCTGTCACTGTCAACATGACCGTGTCGGGCGTGTCCGACCCGGCTAGTTTCGCCCGCTCTCAGAACCAGATTTCAACCTCACTTGCCCGCGCCGTCGCTGCGGGCCAGCGTTATATTTAGAGGCAAACATATGAGTTCCTTTCATGATGTGTCTTTCCCGCTCACCCTTTCTTTTGGGGCTAGCGGCGGGCCTGTGCGCAAGGTGCATATTACCTCGCTCGCGAGCGGCGGGGAGCGGCGCAACTCGCCTCACGCGCATTCGCGCCGCCACTATAATGCGGCGGCAGGTATTAAATCCCATAGGGATCTGCAAAAGCTCGTGGCCTTCTTCGAAGCGCGTCATGGTCAGCTTTATAGCTTCCGGTTCAAAGATCCCGTTGATCATGTCTCCTGCGGCATTGGCGAGACGCCTGCGTCTACGGAT
Organism: uncultured Caulobacterales bacterium; assembly: GCA_964522765.1. Classification (GTDB taxonomy): domain Bacteria; phylum Pseudomonadota; class Alphaproteobacteria; order Caulobacterales; family Maricaulaceae; genus Fretibacter. The sequence goes on from CAZFWZ010000016.1 coordinate 15,880, forward strand.
CAATTAATCGGCTATGGTGACGGCGAGAGACTCAGTTTTCAGCTCTATAAAAATTACGCCGACGCGGCAGGACAATATCGCCGCAAGATTACTAAGCCTGCGGCGGGGTCAGTTAGCTTTGCTGTAGATGGGACGGCGATTGATCCTTCGGAATTTAATCTGGATGTGCTCACGGGTCTCGTCACATTTTCCGCAGCTCCTAAAACGGACACCGTCATAACGGCAGGCTTTGCCTTTGATGTTCCAGTGCGGTTCGGGGCAGACCGCCTTGATCTTAGTCTTGAAGCTTTTAGCGCAGGGGAGCTCACGCAAGTGCCACTCATGGAGGTGGCTGATGCGTGATGTTCCACCGGAGTTAAAAACCCATATTGAAAGCGGAGTTACAACGCTGTGTCATATTTGGAAACTGACGCGCACAGATGGACAGGTGCTCGGATTCACCGATCATGATGAAGCGCTTGATATTGATGGGATTACTTATCTCGCGCTGTCGGGTATGAGCGGCGGCGATGCCGATAGCTCGCTCGGATTTTCAATCGACAACAGCCACGTTCAAAGCGTGTTTTCTGATGAGCGCATAACGGCGGATGACATCAACGCGGGGCTCTATGATAGCGCCGAATTAATTTGCGCCATTATCAATTGGCAGGATGTCTCGCAGCGGCTCACGCTGACGCGTGGACAACTCGGCGAGATAGTGCAAAAAGGCGAGGGCTTTACCGCCGAATGGATCGGCGAAGGTGCTAAGCTTGACCGCTCCCAAGGACGTGTATTTTCACGCCTCTGCGATGCAAATTTTGGTGATGCGCGCTGCGGGCTTAACGCCGCTGATTTCCTAGAGGGAACAGTGTGTCCGCGAAGTTTTGCGGCGTGTAAAGATCGATTTCAAAACACACTAAACTTTCGCGGCTTTCCTTATCTCATTGGTGATGACGCGCTGACCGCCGCCCCATTGGAGAGCGGCATTCGCGACGGCGGCTCGCGCTATGGGGGATTGATTTAGTGGAGGGAGCTGAGGACATGCGCGCGCGGGTCGTAGCCGAAGCCTTTCGCTGGATTGATACGCCATACCGTCATCAAGCCAGTCGCCATATGGCGGGCTGTGATTGTCTTGGATTAATTCGAGGCATTTGGCGAGAGCTTTGCGGAGACGAACCGCTGGACGTTCCGCCATATACACCCAATTGGGCGGAAAGCACGGGGAGAGAGACTTTACTTGAAGCCGCGCGGAGCTGCCTTTCCCCCATCGATAAATCGGGTACGGCCGCAGGCCATATCATGCTCTTTCGCATGAGTCCCGCCGCGCCGTGCAAACATATCGCCGTACGCGCAAGCGAGCATACCATAATTCATGCCTATTGGGGGCGGGCCGTGGTGGAGAGCTATCTCGTGCCTTATTGGCAAAAGCGTCACGTCTACAGCTTTGCCTTTCCGCCAAATACAAATCAAGCCTAGGATTTAATTATGACAACACTCGTCGTGTCAGGCGCGCAAGCTTTGGGCGGGGCTTTGGTGCAAACCGCAAGTGCTGCCGCGTTGTCTTTCGCCAATAGCGCCATCACCCAGCTCTTTGATAACCGCATAATTGAAGGCCCGCGCCTCAAGCAGTTTCAGCTTATGAGCTCGCGCGATGGAACGCCTATGCCGCGTAGTTATGGCCGCGTGCGTCTTGCGGGCCAAGTGATTTGGGCCTCACGTCTTAAGGAAACCGTGACGACTGAAAGCCGCTCAGGAAAAGGCGGGCCAAGTCAGCGCGATTATAACTATTCCATTAGTTTTGCACTTGGTTTGTGCGAGGGCGAAATAAAAAGCGTGGACCGCTTTTGGGTTAACGGCCAGCCGCTGACGACGGCAGGGCTGACTTTCCGTATTTACCCTGGCACTGAAGATCAATTTCCCGACCCCATTATCAGCGTCATTGACGGAGATGTCCCCGCCTTTCGCGGCACGGCCTATGTTGTGTTTGAGGATTTCCCTCTTGATGATTACGGCGGGCGATTGCCGCAATTTAATGCAGAAGTGACGCGCGTTCCGCCGTCTTTTTCAGAGAGTCCGCGTCTGGAAAACCTCGTGACAGGCGTGCATCTATTGCCGTCCTCGGGCGAATTTGTTTACGCCACGGATATAATCGAAGACATATCTTCGCCCGGTACGGCGCGGCCAATTAATATGAATAACATTTCAGGGCAAGCCGATATCAACCTTGCGCTTGATCAGCTTGAAGAGGCTTTACCAGAGTGCAAAAATGTGTCGCTCGTGATTAGCTGGTTTGGCGATGATTTGCGCGCAGGCGAATGTAAATTACGACCCGGTGTTGAAAGCCGAACGCGGCTTTTGGACGGCGGGGACTGGGCGGTCAGCGGTCAGACCCGCGAGACGGCCTATGTGGTGAGTACGGATAATCAGGGCCGCCCTATTTACGGCGGGACGCCGTCGGATGCTTCTATTCTCCAAGCGATTAGAGGGCTTAAAAGCCGCGGCTATAAGGTCATGATTTACCCTTTCATTCTTATGGATATTCCAGCAGGGAATGATTTGCCTGATCCTTATGGCGGGCAGGCGCAGGCCACATTTCCATGGCGCGGGCGCATCACCTGTCATCCTGCAGCAGGTCAGGCGAATACAGCCGATCAAACGGCGGCGGCACAGCTGCAGGTCGAGGAGTTTTTTGGAAACGCTGCTATCAGCGATTTTGGCCAAGACGGGGATGCAGTCACCTATAGCGGAGATGATGCCGGCCTTCGAAGGTTCATTCTTCACTACGCTAAACTCGCGCAAATTGCGGGCGGGGTCGAGCGCTTTGTGATTAGCTCCGAAATGGTGGGTCTCACCACAGTGCGCCGCTCGCGTACAGCCTATCCTGCCGTGGAAAAATTACGCGACCTTTTATCGGATGTGCGCGCGCTCTTGCCACAGACGCAATTATCTTATGCCGCTGATTGGTCTGAATATTTTGGACATCATCCGAGGGACGGGCGCGAGGACGTAAACTTTCATCTGGACCCGCTTTGGGCAGATGAAAATCTTGATGCGATCGGGATCGATGCTTATTTTCCGCTCTCTGATTGGCGCGGTGGGGCGCATTTAGATGAAGACTTAGCCGGCTCGATTTATGATGTGGATTATCTGTCTTCTAATCTTCGCCGCGGGGAAGGCTTTGAGTTTTATTATAAAACGCCAGAGGACCGCGCGGCTCAAATTCGCACGCCAATTACCGACGGTGCCTACCGCAAAGATTGGGTGTTTCGCTATAAGGACTTATTTAATTGGTGGTCCCAGCCGCATTTTCATCGCCAAGACGGGTTAGAGGCGGCGCAAAGCGATTGGGTCCCGCGCAGTAAACCCTTTTGGCTGACAGAGATTGGCTGCCCCGCCGTGGATAAGGGCGCGAACCAGCCCAATGTATTTTATGACCCTAAAAGCGACGAATCCGCTTTGCCGTATTTTTCCAGCGGTACGCGCGATGATTTAATTCAGCGGCGTTATCTTGAAGCCTTTCTCGGATTTTACGGCAACGGAGTAAATAACCCTAGTTCCGATATTTATGATGGCCGTATGATTGATATGGAGGGCTGCCATGTTTGGTGTTGGGACGCGCGGCCTTATCCTGATTTCCCAGCGCGAGTTGATGTCTGGGCGGATGGCCCGAATTGGGAATTAGGACATTGGTTGACGGGCCGTACGGGTTTGGTTCTTGTGGCCGATGTCGTGCGTGACCTCACGCTAAATAGCGGGGTCAGCGCCGTGGATGTCTCGGATATTACGGGTGTGCTCGAAGGGGTCACTTTGGATAGGCCCATGAGCACGCGCGCGGCCCTTGGCCCGCTCGCGATGATTTACGGGTTTGATATGGTGGAGCGCGCAGGCGGGCTTTCGTTTAAATCTCAAGACGGCGGCGTTGATTTAAATTTGAGCCTTGACGCGCTTGCGGTGGCTGACGCGGTGACGCCTGCAATTACCCGAACCAAAGATGACCCTGAGGGCCGCATTGTCGATGTTCGCCTTCACTATATTGACGGCGCGCGCGACCATCAGCCTGCGAGCTTATTTGCGCGCGATATGCGCCGTGAGACCGTCCGCATTTTTGATATCGAAGTCCCTCTCGTTATGGATGCAGGTTTTGCGAGATTGAGCGCTGAGCGGTTGCTCACCCGTGCCTCTACACTTGATCAATCGGTGAGCTTTAACCTACCACGTTCAAATCTTGTACTGGAAGTTGGCGACCGGGTTAGTCTGCCAAATGAATCAGGAGTGTGGCAAATTACGCGCATTGAGCGCGCAGGATCTCTTGTGGATTCGGGCGGCGCTGTAAGCCGCGTCAGTGCGCGCGCCAGCGCTGAGGCCGCCGCGTCAAGCCTGCATGTGGCTTTAACAACGCCAAACTTTCCGCCGCCAATTCCTTGGGCGTCCAAGCCTGAGATTATGTGTCTGGATATTCCTAATTTCGGTGGGGCAAATAGAGACGGCGTGCTTGTCGGGGTAAAGCTGCCGTCCTTTAACCGCGCGCAGATATCATCAGGCCCTCACAGCGTTCTTGTGACCCAGCCCGTCCTGTCCGGACAGATAGACACAGCCTTGAATATAGGCCCTATTGGGCGGTTTGATTACGCGGCGCAGTTCGAGTTCACCCTCACGGGCGGCGAATTCAGCGCTGTCTCAAATAGCGCTTTGTTTTCGGGCGAGAACCGTTTTGCCGTTGAGACAGAGAAGGGATGGGAAATATTGCAAATTGCAGAGCTCACATTAATTGGGCCTAATCGCTACCGAGCAAGAAAGCTCCTTCGCGGGCAGAGTGGGTCCGGCGCGGATATGCGCGCGGTAGAGAGCGGCGCGCGTATTGTTTGGCTTGGGCAAGGATTTGAGACGCTTGCTATTGATGTTGAGCGGGGCGAGGAGGCGACGCTCAGCGCTATCGCCGCTGGGCGGCAGGGCGATCCGCTTACGCTGATCTATCAGGCGAGGCATTTGCGCCCGCTATCGCCAGTCCATGCCAAAGCCGCGCGCCATGAGGACGGTGTGTCCGTGAATTGGATAAGACGCACCCGCATAGGCGGGGATAGTTGGGGCGGGTTGGATGTGCCGCTCGGTGAAGACATCTCGCTTTTTCGGGTACAAGCTTTTGAAAACGGCAAAATAATTGAGACCGTAGAAACGGAAAACACTTTCGCTATTTTGCAGTCTCAAACAGCTGATTATTTAGAAATCTCGCAAGGCTCAACGGCTTACGGATTTGGCGCTGTTTTGCGCGCCGATTTATAGGGGCTATTGCACAAAACCGTCTGCTACCTACATAGGGTGCGGAGGTCATGATTTGGCAAAAGATCCTTATAAATTACTTGGCGTCAAAAAAAGCGCGAGCGAAGCAGAGATTCGCAAGGCGTATCGCGCCTTGGCGAAAAAACTACACCCTGATGTTAATCCGGGCGACGCTAAAAAAGCGGAGCAGTTCAAAGAAGTGACGGCGGCCTATACGCTGCTAACGGATAAAAACCTACGCGCGCAATATGATAGCGGCAAAGTCAATGCTAGCGGTCAAGCCCAAAACCCTTTTGCGGGCGGGGGCAGTCCTTTTGGGCGCGACCCCTTTGGCGGCGGCGGGTTTAAGCAGGCTGGTTTTGGCGGGCAGGGCTTTGGCAACTTCGGCGGCGGCCAAGATGATATGGCGGATTTATTCTCCTCGCTCTTTGGTATGAACATGGGCGCGCAAACAGGCGGCCCTAGGCGGCGCGGTTATAACGCTCCGCCGCCCCCACCCAAAAAAGGCACGGATGTGCGCTATAAAATTACGCTCACCTTCCTTGAGGCGGTTAAAGGCGGCAAGAAACGCATAAAAGCGGGCGGCGAGAGCTTAAATGTGACTATTCCAGAGGGCGTCATTGATGGCGCGGTCCTGCGGCTGCGCGGGAAGGGGCGCGCGGGGCGTAACGGCGGGCGCACAGGTGATGCCAAGGTCGAAATCACCGTCAAACAACATAAATATTTCGCCCGCGACGGCAAGCATTTGCGCTTGACGCTGCCAATTACGCTCAAAGAAGCGCTTTTAGGCGCGAAGGTCAAAATTCCTGCGCCGTCGGGCACGCTCTCGCTCAATATCCCAGCGGGTACAAATAGCGGAAAAACGCTGCGTCTTAAAGGAAAAGGCGTGTCCGGCGGAGATTTACTTGTCACACCGCAAATTGTGCTGTCTGATCCTAGTGATGCAGCCCTCAAAGACTGGGCAGAAGGTCATCAAAGCGATTTTGACCCGCGAGAGGTCTTGCAGGACTAGATCTGCTTATTTATATGATTTTAAAGATAATGAACCTCTTATTCAGTTTTGGTTCAGGGGGCTCGGGGTATAGACTTTATCATGACACGTACTCGCCGACATATTATTGGCCTTTTGGCTCTCTCAGGAGCCATTATTGCTGCGCCCGCTTATGCGGCCCCGCATCACGCCGGACCTCATGGCGCGCGTGCACACTCTGCACCGCAGGCTCACTCTGCGATGCGCTCTATGGGTTATGTAAGATATGCTCAAAAAGCAATTTCGGCTTCACAAGCCAAGTCAATCGCGGCAAAGCGTGTGCGCGGGGCTAAATTTGTCGATATTTCGCGCTCAGGCGGAAAATACCGTGTGCGCATGCTCAGAAAAGATGGCCGTGTAGTCGATGTTTTGATTGACGCCGCTACAGGTCGTGTTCTTAACTAGACAAAGTGAGCCGGTCGTCTGATCGTATTCCATTTATTTTATCCAAGAGGCCGCTATGCGCATTCTTATCGTCGAAGATGATCCTGACCTATCCCGCCAACTCGGCGAAGCTTTAAAAGATACTGGTTATGCTGTTGATGTTGCTGCGGACGGTGAGGAAGGCCATTTTCTGGGTGATACAGAGCCTTATGATGCGGTCGTGCTAGATTTAGGATTGCCGTTGATTGACGGCGTCAGTGTTTTGCAAAAATGGCGTTCGGATGGAAAAACCTTTCCTGTGATTATTCTCACAGCGCGCGATCAGTGGTCTGAAAAGGTTGCTGGCTTTGATGCGGGCGCGGATGATTACCTGACGAAACCCTTCCATACTGAAGAGCTGCTGGCGCGGCTTCGCGCGCTAGTACGCCGCGCCGCGGGGCACTCCACCGATACAATCGAGATTGGTGATTTGATGGTTGATAACCGCGCCGCTCGGGCCTTTGTTGACGGCAGCCCGATTAAGCTGACGTCCCATGAATTTCGTCTCATTAGTTATCTCGCGATGCATAAAGGACGCGTGATCTCGCGCACGGAACTGGTCGAGCATATATACGATCAAGACTTCGACCGTGATAGCAATACCATTGAAGTTTTTGTAGGACGTCTGCGCCGTAAAATTGGCACAGACCGCATAGAGACTGTGCGCGGACTTGGTTACCGCCTCGTCAATCCAGCTGAAACGAAAGCCAAGTAAAGTTTAAGGCGGCGCATGATATGAGCCAGACGTCGGCCAGTAAATCCCTCGTTGTGCGACTCGTGCGCAGCGCTATTTTATGGGCGCTGCCAATTCTCATTTTTACCGCCGTAGCGCTGACCTGGTTTTACCGTAGCTCAACCTACCGAATATTTGATGATCCTATGATTAGCGCCGTGGACTCTCTTATTGCCGCGGCCAATGTCCCTGAAAATGGGGATTTGACCCTTCTTGATTTAGTGCGTGAACCCACGGACCCGCGCTATCAACAAGCGCTCTCGGGCCGCTATTGGCTCGTTGGCACGATGGGAGAAGACGGTAAAATTGATCCGCTTGAGGCCTCGCGCTCACTTTACGGCGAGACACTTGAACTTAATGCGCATGAAACGAGGCTTTTAAACCAAAGCCGCGGCGAACAAACGGTTCTGCGCGCGGTGGGGCCCGACCAAGAACCCTTGCGGGTGATTGCGCGCGAGGTGACGCTTCCCAATGCCGCCGCGCCTGTGGTTATACTCGCCGCAATTGATAGCCGGCCTGCCTCACAAGCTGTCCGCCGTTTTGCCTTTCTGGCCAGCGGGCTAATGCTGCTTTTATCGGCCGGTCTTGTCACAGCTGTTTTTACCCAAGTGCGACTCGGGCTCCGGCCCTTATTTGCGCTGCGTGATACGGTGGCGGATGTACGAGAAGGCCGCACAATGCGCGTTGACGGAATCTACCCGCCTGAAATTCAGCCGCTGGCAACGGAGCTTAATTTTTTGATTGATCACAATAGGGACGTTGTGGAGCATGCGCGTACCCATGTTGGCAATCTCGCACATGCGCTTAAAACGCCGCTTGCTGTGCTGGTCAATGAAGGTGACAATGTGAAGGATAAAGACAAAGCCTTTGCAAAAATTGTTCAGCGCCAGACTGAGACCATGCGTAATCAAGTTGATCATCATCTTCGGCGGGCAAGGGCCGCTGCGCGCGGACAGACAATTGGAATCAGTACGGATGTTGATACTGTTATCTCATCGCTTGCCAGAACCTTGCCACGCATTTTTCGTTCCAAAGATATCGATATGAGCGCCTATGTCGCCGAGGGGCTTAGCTTTCGCGGGGAGCAACGTGACCTTGAGGAAATGGCGGGTAATCTTATGGACAATGCCTGTAAATGGACCGCCTCTAAGGTCAAGGTTAAGGCCATAGCAAACCCTGAGGATGAGACGTCGTTTATCATATCGGTTGAAGATGACGGCCCAGGATTAAAAGAGGCGGATTATGTTACAGCGCTGAAACGTGGCGCGCGATTGGATGAGGCGACGCCCGGAACGGGATTTGGTCTTGCTATTGTAGATGATTTGGCCCGCGCTTATAAAGGCCGTTTGGAATTGTCACGCTCAGATATGGGCGGTCTTTGCGTGACACTCATTCTGCCGATGATTACAGCAAGAGCGCAGCAAATCACGTAAGCCAAAACACATTATGAAAAAACTGCAACCTATACATCTTGAAGACCGCATAGAAGAGGGCGCGCGTAAGTTTTCGCCAACGGCGGCGCGCAATCGTGATCCCATTGGAAAAGTTTTATCACCGCTTATTCCAAACGGTGCTTGCGTGCTTGAGATTGCCTCAGGGACTGGAGAGCATGCGCTGCATATGTGCCGTCTTCGTTCTGATATGTCTTGGCAACCTACGGACCCAGATGAAGGGTCCCGCGCGAGTCAAGATGATTGGGCTAAAGAGGCGGGCGGAAATATGGCGGCGTCTATCGATGTTGATGTCACCGCGCCGGCGTGGGACGTAGCTGTGCCAGAGTGCGGCGTCATCTACTGCGCGAACATGATCCATATCGCGCCTTGGGCGGCGACCAAAGGCCTTGTTACAGGGGCGCATAAATTACTTTCCGAAGGGCAGATTTGTGTCCTTTATGGCCCCTTTAAGGAGGGGACGGACACAGCGCAGAGTAATCTGGACTTTGACCTTTACTTGAAATCGAGAAACTCTGCTTGGGGCGTAAGAAATTTAGAGGATGTTAAGCATATATTTGAACTTCACGGGTTTAATCTGACACAGCGAACCGTCATGCCCAAAAATAACCTGATTTTGGTGTTTAAACGGGCTTAGGTCGCAACATGACAGTCTTGTCATGTTTTGGACACATTTAGGATAGGCAATGCTCGTCAAAAGGGTATTGTAGTGGAGACTCCCGTGCAGACATTTCGGCATTTTACATCTTTGGTCACAACAGTGGCGGCAGCAGCGGTTTTAACTAGCGCGGCCCAGGCGCAGGTCGTCAAACCTATTGGTTTTGGCACAACAACACAGCCGTCAGTGCCTCTACGTTTGCTGAGTGAAAACCCAACCGCCGCGAAGACCCCGCAAGAGCAAATGCAGAAGCTCGCCGTGATAGATGACCGCACGAGCCCTGCTATGAACTCGCAGCCTCCGCTGGGCTTTCCATTTAGCTATCCGTCTAAAACTTCACTGGCTGACCTTGTTGAAAAAGTCAGTCCCGCTGTGGTCAATATCATTGTCAAATCGGAAACAGCTGAATCTGTCACAGAAGGACAGGGCTCTGGTTTCATTATCGATCCGCGCGGCGAGGTCGTCACCAATTACCACGTTATTGAGGGCGGTACGACAATTGAGGTTGAGTTTAACAATGGCGAGCGCTTTCAAGCGGACATTGTCGGTACAGATCCCGAAACAGATTTAGCGGTGCTTAAAATTAATAGCGAACGTATGTTCAAGACCGTCAATTTTCACAAAGGTAAGCAGCTGCGTATCGGCGATTGGGTCGTGGCTATCGGCAATCCATTTGGTATTGGGCAGTCGACAAGCTTTGGTATTATATCCGCCATCGGGCGAGAGCGCGTCGAAAGCGGCGCCTATGTTGATTATATTCAAACAGACGCAACGATTAATACAGGTAACTCTGGTGGTCCATTGTTTAACCCTGAGGGTGATGTTGTTGGCGTGAATTCGGCGATTTATTCTCCCACGGGCGCTAGCGTGGGTATTGCCTTTTCAATTCCTTACGGTACAGCTGAAGATGTCGTCACTCAACTTCGCAGCGAGGGCCGCGTGCGCCGTGGTTGGCTCGGCGCGGGGCTTCGCACAGCGGAGTTTTCACAAGGCGGCGGCATTCTAAAAGGCGGCGCAACGATTAATAATATTGTACCGGGTAGCCCTGCAGATATTTACGGCCTTAAGATTGATGATATCATTCTAAATATCAATAATGAAGCCGTTCGAAACTCTACAGAGGCCACGCGCGTTATAGGCGGTTTGCGTCCTAACCAGAAAATGGATGTGATTTACGAGCGTGACGAGAAACCTTATAAACTTACAGTCATGATTGGTGAACGTCCAGATAAGGATGTTGTTGAGAAATCTGTTGAGCAAGCAACTGCGGCGGCCCCACAAGGCTCGCCCGGCACTGTTGTCGGTAGCGGCAGCGTTCGTCACGGTATGAGCCTTGTTGATTTATCTGCTGAAGCGAGATCTGGTCTGGGTATGCGTTATGATCAACTTGGCATTTATGTCGAATCCGTTGCGCCAGGCGGGCAAGCCGCAATTGCAGGCATCTCGGCCAATGCTGTTTTAATGCAAGTTGACGGCACGGATATTCCTAGCGTGCCTGCGTTTGAGCACATGATTTTCAAAGCCCAAGAAGTTGGGCAGACCGAATTAATTATTTTACTAAGAGAGCCTGATGGGCGCGAGAATATGGTCGTCTTGGCCATTCCGCTCGGCTAGGCAAAACGGGGACGTCCCCCAGGAGACTTAAATGAGAATACTCGTCGTTGAAGATGATGATATTGCTGCAGAATATGTCCGTAAAGGATTGATGGAAGCTGGACATGTGGTTGACCTTGCGCCTGACGGCGATCTCGGTTTGGAGATGGCGCGCGCGGCGGATTATGACGCGCTTGTCCTTGACCGTATGCTGCCTAAACGCGACGGACTTTCTGTGCTTGAGGAAATGCGTAAAGACGGCGACGCCACACCTGTACTTATTTTATCTGCGTTAGGCGAGGTTGACCAAAAGGTTGAAGGTTTACGTGCAGGCGGTGATGATTACCTTGCCAAGCCTTATGCTTTTACTGAGCTGCTTGCGCGGGTGGAAGCCATTGGCCGCCGCTCTGACCCGACCGCTGCGGTCACGAAACTCAAATGCGCCGATCTAGAAATGGATTTGCTGGCGCGTACAGTTCGCCGCGCGGGTAAGAATATTCTTTTGCAGCCGCGCGAGTTTCGCCTTTTGGAATGCCTTATGCGTAATGCGGGCCGCGTCGTGACGCGTACGATGCTACTTGAAAAAGTATGGGACTATCACTTTGACCCGCAAACCAATGTGATTGATGTTCATATCTCTCGCCTTCGCGGTAAGATTGATAAAGAATTTGAAGAACCGCTTTTACACACTGTGCGCGGCGCAGGATATCGCTTGCAGGTCTAACTTACCACGTTAGGAAGAGGCCATGCGTGCCGCTCTTGTAAAACTTTACAGAAATACACTGTTCCGGCTGTCTTTGCTCGGGGCGGTGTTTTTTGTCGTGGCCTTGGTCATCGCGCTTGGCAATGTTTATTTTCTCACCATTTCTAGCGAAATCCGCCAAGTCGACAAATCACTGTCGGATGAAGTGGAGGAGTTTCAAGCGCTGCTAGATGAGGGCGGACTCATTCCCTTAGGTCAAGAAATTTTCTTTCGTTCGGGCTCTGGTGATCGCCACTACCTACTCACCTCTCGCAATCAGGACGGCGCGGATATGGTCATAGGCAGTCTTGGCGAGCAAGTCGTTACCTTGATAAACCAAGAAAAGGCCGTCATAGGCGAAGAGGGGGATGCCAATTTTACCAAGGTCGATTTTATTTTGGTGATTCCGGCCACGGATACGGAGCCTGCCGCTGAGCGCCGCATGAGAGGCCTATCAGGCTATCTTCAAATTGAAGGCAAAAACGTGGCGGCGGTCGTGGCGTCCAGAGATGTTGAAGTGACGATGCGTACGGCAGAGCGCGTAAAAAATGCGATTTTTTCAAGTTCAGCCATTGCGTTAATTCTAGGTCTTATTTCTAGCTGGTTCGTCTCGCGTAAATTCACGCAGCGTGTGGAGGCCTTTAACCGCCTCGCGACCGATGTGCGGGCCGGGCATTTGGACCGCCGAGCCCCGCGTAATTATAGCGAAGACGAGATGGACCTTCTCGCTGAGCATTTGAATGATATGCTAGATCATATTGATCACTTGATGAAAGCCATGCGCTATGCGGGCGACTCGATTGCGCATGATCTTCGGTCTCCACTTACTCGCCTTCGCACGCGGCTTGAGACGGCCGCGACGGAAATTAAAGATCCCAAGGCTGAAAGGACTTTATTTGCCGCGGCTGATGATGCTGATCAGCTTTTAAAGACGTTTGACTCTGTGCTGCGGATTGCACGCCTTGAAGCGGGCGAGCGCCGCGAAATGCTCTCTGAGCTTGATCCTAAAATGATATTAGATGATATCGCTGAGCTTTATGAACCGGCATGCGAGGATGTTGGCCTTACTTTTACAAGTGAGATTAAAGAGGGGCATCTTATATCTGCAGACCGAGGTTTGATTTCTCAAGCTGTCTCTAATCTAGTAGAAAATGCGATAAAATACACACCCAAAGGAGGGGCAATTCATTTGTCCTTACTGAAAAATAAAGACGGGCGAAGCGAAGTATCAATCGTCGATAATGGGCCTGGCATTCCGCAGGATAGTCGTGAGCGTGTGAAAGAGCGTTTTGTGCGTCTTGATGTCAGCCGTTCGGAACCCGGCAGCGGCCTTGGACTTGCGCTTGTGGACGCGATTGCGGATCTACACCGCGCCTCTTTTAGGTTTGAAGATGGCCGCCCCAGCGCAGATGAGACCCGTCCAGGTCTTGCGGCGCGAATAACCTTTCCGCGCGTGCGTAGACAAAAACAATCTCAGGCTGCCCCGCCTGTTACGTCAGGATGAAAAAATCTGATCTAGGAAACGCCGTAGACTGCGCGCGCGAAAACTCAGAATATTTGCGTGAGAGCCTAGATCTTTTTCCCGAGCTTATTGAGGCCTACCTAAAACAAAATGCTGAGAGTATTTTGCAAGATGAATATTTGGCTCTACCGCAAGAGATAGGCTTGCACGATGACGAAATGGAGTCTCTTCGTATTTTAAAACGCAGGGTACATCTCATTATCGCCCTCTCCGATATTGCGCAGGTTTGGGATTGGACGCAAGTCACCGAGGCGCTAACCCACCTTGCAGATATTTGTATGATGCGCCTTCTCATTGCGGGCGCGCGCGAACTTGAGATAGATAATGGTGACCCTGACAATCCTGTTCCTGGATTATTTATTCTTGCGATGGGAAAATATGGGGCCAGGGAATTAAACTATTCTAGCGATATCGATTTTTGCGTTTTCTACGATCAAGATATTATTTCCCTACCAAGGCCTGAGCGCGCGGAACGTACGCTTATTAAGTTCGTGCAAAAATTAATTGCAGGGTTCGAACGTATGACGGCGCAGGGTTATATTTTCCGAACCGACCTGCGCCTCCGTCCTGACCCGAGGTCTAATGCTGTGGCGGTCTCGACACTCACGGCGGAGCGTTATTACGAAACTTTGGGACAAAATTGGGAACGCGCCGCCATGATAAAGGCGCGGGTTTGCGGCGGTGATCAAGACGCGGGCAGGGCGTTTATTAGCTCAGTTTTACGCCCGTTTATATGGCGCCGCTCGCTAGATTACGCTGCAATAGAAGACATCCATTCCATCAAGCGCCAGATACAAGCGCGGCAGGGTGACGGCGATTTAAAAGCGCCTGGACATCACATCAAACTTGGGACAGGCGGTATTCGCGAGATAGAATTTTACGCACAAACCCAGCAACTTATTGTAGGTGGCCGCCGGCCCGATCTACGCACTCCGCGGACTGTGGAGGCTTTGGCGGCTCTATCTGAGGCGGGTTTTATCGAGCTTGATGATGCCAAAGCTCTGACGGAGCATTATGGTGATTTGCGTAAATATGAGCATGCCGCGCAAATGCGCTGCGATGATCAAACCCACCTCGCGCCAGAAGATGACACGGCGCGCCAGCAGCTCGCGAAACTCTCAGGTTTTAAGACCCTCGCTGAGTTTGATTCAGCGTTCGTAAAGACATTATCTGATGTACATCAACGCTATCTGGCGCTTTTCCCTGAATATGAAAGCCTAGGCTTAGAGGAAGGTACACTGTCTTTTACGGGCGTTGAACCTCATCCTTCAACCCTACAAACTCTCAAAATCTTGGGCTTTAAAGAGCGCGAAAAGCTTTGGCACGATATGGCGAAATGGCTTGGCGGACGTATTTCTGCTACGCGAACGGAGCGGGCCCGAGAACTGTTAACTCGCCTCGCGCCAAGGCTGATAAAAATCTGCGCTGATACAAAAGCAGCTGACGCAGCTTTTCGCGCTTTTGGAAGTTTCTTCGAACGTGTGAACGGCGGGGTGTCTTTATTGGCGATGTTCTTGCAAGAGCCAGACGAGCTCGCGCGCATTATCGATCTTATGCTAATATCCCCGCATTTGTCCGAAACGCTGTCTAGTCGTCCCTCAATTTTAGATGCAATGATTTCTCCAAGATTTCTGGATGTGGACGTCGATAAATTAGGCGAAGACTATTCTAAAGCGCGCAACCCGAATTATGATTTTGAAGAGTCGATGAATTTTGTACGCCGGCGTTTGCGAGAAGATCAGTTTCGTATTTCTGCCGCTGTTTTGTCCTCTCATATGCCGATTGGGGATTGCTCTCGCGCCTTATCAAAATTGGCCGATGAAACGTTGGCTGTGATGCTTCCCGTTGCGGCCAAGGAGACGGCCCGCCGCACCGGTCAGCTTGAAGGTGACTATGCCGTACTGGCTATGGGCAAGGCCGGAGGGCGGGAGCTAAGCCTCGCCTCTGATCTAGATGTTATGGTTATTTATGATGCACCTGCAGACGTTCAGACTCATTTTACAAAACTAACGCAGCGCCTCGTAACGGCTGTCTCTTCTGTTACGGCTGAAGGCCGCCTATATGAGCTAGATATGGCGCTGCGCCCTAGCGGCCGATCAGGGCCCGTCGCCGTTAGCTTAGAGGCGTTTAAACGTTATTATGCTGAAAGTGCTTGGACGTGGGAATTTATGGCTTTGACCCGCGCGCGCGTTATGGCGGTAAGCTCTAAGGCCTTTTCGACGCGTCTTGAGACTGTTCTTGGACAGGTGGTGATTAACCCGCGTGCTGATCTGGATATGCCCCGTGATATTGCAGATATGCTTTTGCGGCTTCGTAAAGAGAAACCGCCGCGCGGGCCGTGGGATGTGAAATTAATGGAGGGTGGTGCCCGCGATATTGAATTTATAGCGCAATCATTATATCTCGCACGATGCGAAGATTTTGCAGGCCAAGGGCTGACATCGACTTTGTCTTTGCTGGAGCGGGCTCAGTCTCTGGCGCAACTTTCAAAATCAGCATATGACGCCTTAAGGCGCGCGCATATTTATTTCGCTGATTTTACACAATGTCTCACACTGA
The DNA here is from genome assembly GCA_964522765.1 of uncultured Caulobacterales bacterium. Classification (GTDB taxonomy): domain Bacteria; phylum Pseudomonadota; class Alphaproteobacteria; order Caulobacterales; family Maricaulaceae; genus Fretibacter. The sequence goes on from CAZFWZ010000016.1 coordinate 31,847, forward strand.
CCCATGGGTCTTTGGCTGGCAATCCAGACCCCGCCGTCCTTTCGGCTATTGCTAAGCTCATGAAATTCGAACGCGCCGAGGATTTAGAGAGATTGAAACAGCACCACTTACGTGAGGTTGACAGACTATTAGGGGAGTTTATTCCCCTCTAGCTTAACCTCTCTAAGCGGCCGATTGAGGACGAGGCGGCGGCGCAGTGGGCGTGCTCATTTGTGGATTGCTAAATTGAGCCGGTGCGGGCGGAACGTTTAGGGCCGGCGGAGGCGGGCTTGTTTGAATCGGTATATCCTGCGCATTCTGGGGAGTTTCATTTGTCAGGACCTCCGCAATATCTTGAGCCAGACGCGAAATTTCATTTCCAACTTCAGAATCTGGCTGCTGAGCCGCTTTAACAACAGGTGTATTAGGTAACGTAAATATAACTGTCGTACCTTCGCCAAGCGCGCTTTCAATGGCAAAGTTACCGCCGTGCAATTCGACTAGGGATTTAGAGAGGGCAAGACCAAGACCTGTGCCCTCATGTTGACGCGAGTGTTGGCTATCAATTTGTTCAAACGGCTTGGCCAAACGATCAATATCTTCTTGAGCGATACCAATGCCGGTATCAGAAATTTTGATGATCAATCCTGCAGAATTTCGTGTCACCTCACAGCTCACCGCGCCGCCTTCGGGTGTGAACTTAATTGCATTTGTCATAAGATTTAGAAGAACCTGTTTAACAGCGCGTGGATCAGCTTCAATTTCTGGAAGCGGCTCCGGTTGATAGATTAGCTTTAAGCGATTGTCCTCAGCACGTCCTCGTACGATACGAATAACCTGACCAATCATGTCGTCAATTTGCATGCTCTCATGATTGAGCATCATCTTACCGGCTTCAATTTTAGACATATCCAAAATATCATTAATCAGTGAAAGCAGGTGCTGGCCCGAAAATAGAATGTCACTCACATATTCTTTGTAACGTGGGTCGCCAAGTGGGCCGAACATTTCCTTTTTCATAATGTCGGAAAAGCCATTAATCGCATTTAGCGGCGTACGCAGTTCATGGCTCATATTAGCCAGAAAATCAGATTTAGATTGATTGGCTTCTTCCGCGCGGATTTTTTCCTGCTCATAATTTTCGGCAAGTTCAACAATACGAAATTGCGATTTACGCAAGACATCAATTGTTTTTTGTAGCGCGGCTTCATTTTTCTGTAACTGGTGCTCACGCGTACGAATTCCTGTCAGGTCGGTTCCTACACCCACGGTTCCGCCGTCTGCCGTAGCCGCTTCCTGATAGCGAATCCAACGGCCATCATGAAGCAAGATATCTTTCGCCGTCTCGCCTTCAATGTCGAAAACCTCGGCAATCGCTTTGCGTGCGTGATATTCAATTGTACCGCGGTCAAGCCCCGGCTGTAGATCGCCAGATTTAAAGCCGTAAAACTGTTCAAACTGACGATTCCACAGCGTAAGACGATCA
>CAZFWZ010000017.1:0-24310 GCA_964522765.1 uncultured Caulobacterales bacterium
CAAGCTGTGCGGGCGTGGTGGAACTGGTAGACACGCAAGACTTAAAATCTTGTTCCTGTATAGGAGTGTCGGTTCGATTCCGACCGTCCGTACCAACATCTCGATTTCGCGTCGTGAAAGTTTTATGTCTGGGAGACATAAAATAGAGATGTTCTCGAACGTAAGCGTGAGTTAAACCTAGATTGCTAGCTTACGCCAACCCCGCCTTAATCAATCGCGGAAAGTGCTTTTATAACGCCGCGTATTTCGGCTAAGCCCTTCATTCTACCAATTGCAGAATAACCCGGGTTTACTGGACGGGTCATGTCGCCCATCATTTGGTGACCGTGGTCGGGGCGTATATAAATTTCGCGGTTCTGAGCGCGCTCGTTTTGAAGCAAATGGCGAACGACCCGAACCATATCAATATCGCTTTGCAGATGATTGGCTTCATAAAAGGACCGCTGTTCCTGTGGATCACGGCTAACGCCTCGTAGATGAGCAAAATGGATGCGGGGAGCGTAATCCAGTGCCATTTGCGGCAGGTCATTATCAGGGCGGCTACCATAAGTGCCGACGCAAAGCGTCATGCCATTGGCAGGGCTAGGTAGCTTCCCAAATAACAAATCAAGATCTTTTGGCGTACAAATGACGCGCGGCAGACCAAACATATCCCAAGGCGGATCATCAGGGTGTATGGCAAGCTCAATGCCCAGTTCCTCGGCATGTGGCAAAACCTGCGCCAGAAATGAAATCAAATTTGCGCGCAGTCCGTCATGGTCCATACCATCGTAGCGCGAAAGGGCGCGCTGAAAACCGTCCAGCGTGTGAGCATCTGTCATCTTGCCCGGCAAGCCTGCTATGATTGTGCGGGTGAGTTCCTCTACATCGTCAGCCGACATGTCGTTAAAGGCGTGCTCTGCGCGATCAATTTCGTCGGGAGTATAGTTTTGGCGAGAGCCGCTGCGTTTCAAGATAAAAAGATCAAAGGCGGCGAATTTATCTTGATCAAACCGCAAGGCATAGGCACCGTTTGGTAATTTGTATTTCAAATCCGTACGCGTCCAATCAATAACGGGCATAAAGTTATAGCAAATGGTCTTTATGCCTGCCGCAGCTAGGTTGTGAAGTGTTGCTATCCAGTTGTCGATGTATTTTTGATGCCCAGCGGCTGCGAGCTTAATGTCTTCATGAACGGGAATACTTTCAACAACCGTCCATTTCAGTTCGGCTGAGGGTGTATTGTGTTCTTCAACGAGCGCTTTATGGGCTTGAATATCTTCAATCGGCCAGGCCTCGCCGATAGGAATGTGATGTAACGCACTGACGATGTCCGTCGCACCTGTCTGGCGGATTTCGGCTATAGTGACTGGGTCGTTTGGCCCAAACCATCTCCATGATTCACGCATGATAATATCCTTTTATTAAAGAGCCGCGCATGAGCCTAACCACTGATCATGCTCATTAATCCTTGAAAGCCCATAAAGCTCGTTACTAGAGAGAACAGGAATATAGCGGCTAAGGCAATATTTAAAAACATGGAGTTTCGATCTGATCCCATCAGATCCTTCCGATTTCCAAGATAGAATATGCAAGCTACGGTTAATGGCAGTAACACGACATTAAAGGCTTGAGAGGCAATCATGACGAACAAAGGCCGCGCATGGAACAATGGGACAACGAGCCCAAGCAGAGATATGAAAAACACCATGATGCGATATTTGGGGAGCGTCATTTCCCGCTTGGAATTCTGATAGTCGCACAGCAGCCACGGCAGCATAAGGATATTAGGAAACTGTGATGACACACCGGCGGCAATGATGCCGATAGCAAAAATAGACGCCGCGAGCGGCCCTGCGAGCGGCTCAAGTAATGTGATCATTTGCGCTGGGCGATCCAGACCAATGCCTTCGGCAAATAATGTCCCTGCGGCCGCCGCCATAATCGCTGCGCTAATCACAAACATCATGACAACAGCAAATAAAGCGTCTTTATTTTGATGTGTCTCGTCCTCAATTGTCCATCCAGCTTCTTTGACGAGTGTTGTGCGGATAATGAAAAGACCAGAAAATAGCGTTGTGCCGACCATTGAGGCAATTAGCAGTAACGGACCGCCGTTGCTCTTATCTGCCACATCGGGAACAGACGGAATGAACCCTTTGAAAATATCAACAGGCGGCGGCATCATAATAAAAAAATTCAAGACAAAACTTGCCGCCATAATGGCCACGATGACGGCGAGAGCGCGTTCGAAAACTTGCGTGCGGCCCATCCAGAATATAAAATATACTAGGCTGATGAAGAATGCGGCCCAATAAATAGGGGCTATGCCGCCGTCTATAAGGCCCTTTGACCACTCAAAGCTAATCTCTGCGATAATGCCCATCACGCCCATGACGCTACCCGCAACTCCAACCGTCAAAGCGACGAGAAAAAATATGCCGACAGCGGGGTGAATATGCTTGCGGAAAGCTTGAAGCGCTGTTTCGCCTGTTACAAGCGTGTAGCGCCCATATGTTTTAATCATAATATATGTCGCAATGCAGGATATAAGGACTGTCCAAAGAAGCGACATGCCATATGTCGCCCCAGCCTTTGCCATAGTGGTGACGCTGCCTGTCCCGATATTAAAACCTAACAAGAATATGCCTGGCAGAAATAGAGCAAGTGTGTCTTTAAATCCCCGGCGTTTTGATTTTGTCATTAAACCTGCCTCCTTAAGGAGCTTATGACAGACGTTAATCACAACGTATAGCCTGATATGATGCAATGTGTGCCTCACGTAACATTGATGCAATTTAACGCACTAAACGTATTGGCAAAATCAGCGGAGCAGGGCTATTGTGCAATTATGAAACTTGCTCACCTGACACGCGTACTCCTCCTAGCTTCGGCTTTATCCTTTGGTGCTTTGGCGCCTACCGCTGATGCGCGGGGCACGCCTGATGGATTTGCGGATTTGGCGGAACGTCTTAGTCCTGCTGTGGTCAATATCTCGACGGCTCAAACGGTTGAGATAGAGGATAGCGGCCTTAAGTTTGAAAAAGGCTCACCGCTTGAGCGTTACAACGACTTTTTTGGCAATGGTAGCGAGGATGGCCGTGTCAACAAATCACTCGGTTCAGGGTTTGTGATTGATGAACTCGGATATATCGTGACGAATAATCACGTCATTGAAGGGGCTGACCTCATTGAAGTCTCTTTCCCAAATGGGGATAATTACGCTGCAGAGCTCGTTGGACGCGATCCAGCCACAGATATAGCCCTTCTGAAAATCGATGCGGGTAAAGATTTGCCATTCGTACCCTTTGGCGATGACACGCAAACGCGTGTTGGAGATTGGGTTATCGCGATTGGTAATCCGTTTGGCTATAATGGCTCTGTTGCGGCCGGTATCGTCTCCGCTCGTTCTCGTAATATTAATGCGGGCAGCTATGATGATTTTATCCAGACCGATGTTGCGATTAATAAAGGCAATTCTGGCGGACCGTTGTTTAATATGACAGGTGAAGTTGTGGGTGTGAATACGGCTATTTTATCACCCACGGGCGGCAGTGTTGGGATTAGTTTCTCGGTACCTGCGGATTTGGCGCAATCGGTTGTAAAGCAATTGCGTGAATATGGCGAGACACGCCGCGGCACTTTGGGCGTCAATGTTCAAGAAGTGACTGTAAATATGGCTAAGTCATTTGGCCTTAAAGAGCCAACAGGCGCGCTTGTAAGACGCGTTGTCAAGGATACGCCTGCTGCAAAAGCAGGGCTTAAACGCGGTGATTTGCTGCTATCAATTGGCGGAAAAACAATTGAAAACAATAGGTTGTTATATCGTCTTGTTGCAGATTCAAAAGTGGGCGAGACCGTCGATATTGAATATATTCGCAAGAAAAAACGCCGTACCGCGCAGGCTAAAATTGAGCAGTTGAAGGAAAAAGTTCGTGCCAGTGACGGAACGAAAACAGTTGAAATCGAGGGCGATATTGAAGCTACCGCCATGGGTATTTCAGTTGAAGCCCTAACAGAAGAGGTGCGCCGTAAACATCGTATCAAGGACGAAATTAAGGGCGTGCGTGTTGTGTCAGTCAATGCGCGAAGCGAAGCTTCGGGCAAAATCATGCCGGGGGATATTATCGAAGAAGTCGGCTTTGAGGTCATTGCTTCGCCCGATGAATTCACGGAGGCGGTTAAGACCTTTGAAGACGGCGAGACACCGGTAAGTATTCTCGTCAATCAGCGCGGTAATTACCGCTTCTTCTCGCTCAATCTGTCTTAAAATCAGAGTCTTTATAGCCTTGGAAATAGAGCGCGCTGGTTAAGTCAGTATGATTTATTGCGCAATGCGCGGCCTTCGCGACGGCGGGCTTAGCGTAATAAGCAATGCCTAGTCCTGAAGCCTCTATCATCGCGAGATCATTTGCCCCATCGCCAATTGCGACGGCGTCCAGTGGTCTGCCGCCGCTGTGGGACACAAGAGCCTCATATTTTGCTTCGCGGCCTAATATTGGATAGCCGACTTTGCCTGTTAGTTTGCCGTCGTCTTCAATCAGGGTGTTGGCTTGGTGGCTTTCAAATCCGCAGAGCTCAGCCACGCGCCCCGTAAAGAAGGTAAACCCGCCGGAGACAATCGCGGTCTTAGCCCCATGTGCCATCATGGTCTGGCAGATAGTCCTTGCGCCTGTGTTTAGTGAAATACGTTCATCAAAACAGCGCTGTAAAACAGATAAGTCGAGCCCTTCCAAAAGGCCAACGCGTTCTTCAAGTGCCCCTTCAAACCCTATTTCGCCTCGCATAGCACGTTCTGTGATGGCGCTTACGCGATCTTTGACCCCGGCAAAGTCAGCGAGTTCGTCTATACATTCTTGTCCGATAAGTGTGCTGTCCATGTCACAAATCAATAATGACTTGCGAGCCGTCATGTGATTTTGCACGCAGACATCAGCTTCAATACCAAGCTCTAATAGGGTGTTTTGATAATTTTGCCGTATATCTTGCATGTGGTCATGCGCCGTAGCGGCGTCAATTTTTCCTAGTTTGAAATCACACGACTTATCCTCGGATAAGAGAACCGCCGATTTACCATTCGGCACAGCGCCCATAGCGGCATCAAATGCTTTTCGATCAGCGCGCGCTAGGACAAATGTCAATTTTGGTGTTATGCGGTCAGTCATGAAATTGCCTCATAAAATGAAACCTGTTGTTCTTATAGCTGGCCCGACCGCAAGCGGTAAATCTCGTTTCGCAACTGATCTCGCAATCCAGTATGATGGGGAGGTCATAAATGCAGATGCGCTACAGGTCTACAGCGATCTACGTGTTATTTCGGCGCGGCCTGTGGATGAAGATATGCAGGGAATTCCGCACCATTTATTCGGCCATGTTGATGGCGCGCACCGTTATTCAACAGGGCAGTGGTTGAGGGACGCGTCCGCCGTTATCTTGGATGTAATGGGGCGCGGAAAGCTCCCTATTGTTGTTGGCGGAACAGGGCTTTACTTTAAGGCTCTAACCGATGGCCTTGCGAAAATTCCGCCATCGGATACGGCGTTGGCAACGCAATATCTGAAAATCAACGGAATTGAAAAGCTTCGGACGCTCGCCGAAAGTTTGGACCCGGTGGCTACGCCGCGCGTCCTAGGGAATGACCCTCAACGGCTACTGCGTATTGTCAGCGTGGCGCAGGAGACAGGAAAGCCGCTGAGTGAGTGGCAGTCGCAAACCACGCCGATTATTCCCAAAGGTTATTGGATCTCTTGTGTGCTCCTGCCGCCGCGTGAACAGCTTTATGAACGTATAAATTTGCGCTTTGATAGCATGATAGAAGAGGGTGGACTTTCTGAAGTTAAAGCGCTTGTATCGCGGGGCTTATCGCTTGACCTTCCGGTCATGCGCGCCATTGGCGTTAAGACCATTGCCGAGCATTTGTCAGGTCATCACGATCTCCAAACAGGCATAGACCTCGCTAAGCGTGATACCCGCAGATTTTCCAAACGTCAGATGACATGGTTTCGTGGACAGGCACCAGATTGGCCAAAGTTGGCAAATTCTGCCGATAAACGACGGTTTATAGGTAAATTACTCTAAAAAACTCGTTGACGTCTCGCTAAAGGTAAATTATGCCTTAATGGCTCCCTCAGGAGCGTCATGCGCAACTTTACCACTTTTGGTAGCAGGGCCCTCATAAGAGGTGCCCTTTTTTTTCTGCTCAAGCTGTAAAACTTAATGACTTTGTCATGTGCCGAAGAGAGTAAACATGCTAACGCAGATTTCCTGAATCAGCTAAGCAGGACATACGTGAATAAGTTTCGCCAATTTTTTACTCAAATGGACCGCAAGGCATTCCGCGCAGTCGGTATAGTTCTATGTATGTTTGCGGCTGTCGCACTTTTGCTTTTCGTTTCAAGAACTCACTTTCAACTATCACAAAATGAATTGATGAAGGCTTTGATGTCTTTTGGAGATTCTCCTTGGGCGTTACCGTTGACTATTGCCGTGTTTACGGGCGCAGCGTTTATAGGGGCGCCGCAATGGCTTTTGATTGGCACGACTGTTTTGGCGTTTGGCCCGCAAACAGGTGGGCTATATGCGTGGGCCGCGACATTGATATCGGCCAGTTTTGATTTCCATATCGCGCGTATTATAGGTGCTGCGCGGATAGAAGCGATATCAGGACCTTTTCTGGCCCGTATTACTGGGTTGGTGCAACGTAACGGATTTCTGACAAGCTTTGCAGTACGTCTTGTTCCAACCGGGCCATTTGTATTGGTTAATATGGCCGCGGGTGTATCAGGTCTTCGGTTCCTGCCATTTGCATTTGGCACGGCACTAGGGATAATTCCGAAAATTTTAGTTGTTGTGTTATTAGGGCAGGGTGCTCTTACGGCTTCGCAAGGTCAGCGTTTTATGGTGTTTGCTCTCATCGGAGCTTTGATTGTTATGGTTGTTATGTTGCTAGCGCGTCGGCTTTTACAGCCCTATGTAAAGCCTTCTGAATAAATAACTATTTGACTTAATATGAGGGAAGGTAAAACTCTCAATTTTTCTTTTGGAAAAATGTAAATAAACTCGCCTGTCACTTGCATTTTAACGCTGTTTTGCGCATTGGTAGTCCTATATGGCGACTCGGCGGTCGATAGCCAAAATTCGAAATTTATATAACCGGTAGGAGCTTAGCTAATAGTTCTGAAACCGGAATAGGACAATAAGATGTTTTCCTCTATTTTTGGGGCTTTTTCCTCTGATATCGCCATTGACCTCGGAACAGCTAATACGCTCATTTATGTAAAGGGCCGCGGCGTTGTTCTCGATGAGCCTTCGGTTGTTGCATTCTCTTATAAAAACGGGCGTAAGATTGTTCATGCTGTAGGGGCCGAAGCAAGCCTAATGCTAGGCCGTACGCCTGCAAATATAGAAGCCATTCGCCCGATGAAAGACGGGGTTATCGCAGATTTCGAAGTTGCGGAAAAAATGATCAAAGCCTTCATTGAGAAAGTGCATAACCGCTCTCGTTTTATTCAACCTCGTATCGTTATTTGTGTGCCCTCTGGCGCGACAGCGGTTGAGCGCCGCGCGATTCACCAATCAGCTCAGCAAGCAGGTGCTCGATACGTGGGCTTGATTGAGGAACCTATGGCTGCGGCGCTAGGGGCAGGGCTTCCAATCCACGAGCCGTCAGGCTCTATGGTTGTTGATATTGGCGGCGGAACAACAGAAGTCGCCGTTCTTTCACTCGATGGTATTGTCTACTCGCGCTCAGTACGCGTAGGCGGTGACAAAATGGATGACGCTATTGTTCAGTACATTCGCCGCACGACGAACTTGCTGATGGGTGAACAAAGCGCTGAGCGTGTGAAGAAAGAAATTGGTTCGGCCACTATGCCAGCTGATAATGAAGGTATGACCGTTCAAATTAAAGGTCGTGATTTGATGAACGGTGTTCCTCGTGAAATACGCGTTACAGAAGCCATGATTGCCGAAAGTCTTGCGGAACCCGTTGAACAAATCGTTGAGGCCGTGAAAACAGCCCTAGAATCTACCCCGCCAGAACTCGCGGCCGATATTGTAGATAAAGGTATCATGCTCACAGGCGGCGGAGCTTTGCTAAGAAATCTTGATATCGAATTACGGGAGCGAACAGGTTTGCCAATTTCTATCGCAGATGATCCGCTGTCTTGCGTGGTTCGGGGGTCTGGAACGGTTGTCGAAAATCTGAAAAAATGGAAGAGCGTGCTCTCCAGTGGTATTTAACCTAAGCTATAGTATAAATTTTAGTGCCTTCAATGTTGGGAGGCCACGTAAATGAGCCTGCGAATGCTGGGAGAAAGTTTGAGATGTTAAGGGCGGGCCAATCATCGGGTGGCCGCCGCTATGTCTTTCTAATCATAGCGAGCCTACTTGTAATTATTGCCCTCCTTTTTTTACTCGCTAATCGTGACAAGCCAGTTCCTGGTCAATCTAGTGATCAGCCACGTTCAATGGCTTTGGCCGACAAAGCCGTTGTTCCTCTTACGCTAATGAGCATGCCGTTACGCGGGGTAGAGGGCATGATAGACAATATGCGTTCACGCTCCGAAGTCTATAAAGAAAATGTTCGGTTAAAAGCTCGCCTGAATGAACTTGTTGATGCGGAGGTGAGAGCCAACGCACTCGCCATGGACATTAAGAGGTTTGAAAATTTACTCTCGGCTGACGTCGGCTTGGATATTCCCGTGCAAAAAGTTGGTGCGAGAGTTGTGTCCGAAAATACGGGACCATTCGCGAGATCGGCTCTTCTTAACGTTGGAGCGAAATCCGGTGTTAGAGTGGGGCATGCCGTCATGACTGAATTGGGGCTTTACGGCCATATTGTTGCTGTTGGAAAACGATCTTCTCGCGTACTTCTTTTGCAAGATATCAATTCGCGCATTGCAGTTATGTCAGTGAGATCTGAAGCGCGGGCTATTCTGACCGGTACGAATGCTGCTCAACCCAATTTATTGTTTGTTGCTCGGGATGCGGATTGGCAAGATGGCGATAATGTCGTGACTTCAGGTGATGAAGGTGTTTTGCCGCGTGGATTGCCGGTAGGGTTGATGAAGCAAAGAAGTGCAGAGGCGCGAAATGTCATTTTAACGTCAGCAGATAAACCTGTTGATTGGGTTTGGGTTATTCCATTTGTAAAAATCCCCACGCCTGAAGAGGAGCCTGCAAGTGAGCTCGATTTGCAAAACCCAGAAACAATAGATGGAACTGCTTTAGAAAATAATGACCAACTTAATGATGCCGCAGCCGCTCTACCGTCTACTCCTGTTGAGGATCAGGAATAATGGCTCGTACAAATGACTTTATACCTATTCCTGAATCTCGGCGATTAGCAATTGTTTCGGTTTTAGGCTTAGCCGTTTTATGTGTTTTGTCTCAAATGACCTTTAATATTGGCGCGCGTAAAATTTCATTTCTGATGGTGCCTTGTCTTGCTATTTATGTTTGGCCCAGAGGGGCTAATTCGACTTTTAGCATTATCGCTATTTGTGCAGTAGGTTTTTTTCAGGACTACTTATCCTACGGACCAATAGGATTATGGGCACTAACTTGGCTCATTGTGTTTTTGACGTTTCGTCCTGAAACACGCGCTAAACCCGTTACATTTTTAGGACAATTAGGCGGCGTTTCTTATGTTTTAGGAGCGGTTGTTCTTGTTCAATGGGGACTCGCAAGGTTTGTCCTAGGGCAGACAGTGGATATGATATCTCTGGCTTTTCTTGCAATTATTGCGCTTTTTGTTTTTCCCCCTATTTTCGGTTTAAGGGTATATTTCACCCGAATATTCACTGACCGCGACGACTACTATTATCAGACACCACAATACGAAAGTAAGGGCTGATGAAAACGCCCGATAATGAAGAGCGCATAGATCCGCATACTGTAACTCGGCGTACGGCCTTCATGGCAGTTGGCGGTGTTGGCATCATGGGCATATTGTCAGCGAGATTATATAACTTGCAGGTCACAAAGGCAGAAGATTATGCCGTGCTATCAGATCAAAACAGGTTTAATTATAATATTATCGTTCCAGAGCGCGGCCGAATACTCGACCGTAACGGCGAAGCGCTCGCGGTAAACCGGCAAGATTACCGCGTTCTTCTCATTCCCGAACAAGTCAAAGATATTGACAAGACTCTGGATAATCTCAATTCAGTTGTTCCTATTTCCGATGGGACGCGTGCCCGTGTCGAAAAAGACATTCGGCGTAATGCTAGCTTTATTCCTGTTCTGATAGAGGACCATCTGGATTGGAATAGTTTTGCGGCTATCAATCTCTCCACTCCAGAATTACCAGGTGTCATTCCAGATGTAGGGCAAGGACGCGCTTATCCCAATGGCGGTATATTTTCTCATATAATTGGCTATGTAGGCACGGCGGGCCCAAAAGATGTTGCGGCAGATCCTGATCCTTTACTCAGGCAGCCCGCTTTTAGAATTGGAAAGACAGGCGTTGAAGCGGGCGTGGAAGAACGGCTGAGAGGTAAGTCAGGTAGGCTGAAAGTTGAAGTTAATGCGTTCGGACGAATTGTTCGTAAATGGCCTAACCCCGACGATGCTCCCACGCCGGGAGACGATGTTTCTTTGACATTAGATGCAGAGCTGCAGCGTTATGCGGCAGAGTTATTTGAAGAAGAAAGCGGCGGAAGTGTTGTGATTGACGTCATGACAGGTGAGCTTCGCACACTATTGTCAATGCCGACTTTTGATGGAAACCTCTTTGTTTCCGGACTCACACAAGCTGATATGGATGCGTTAAATAACGATTGGAAAAGGCCGCAATTTAACAAAACGCTTCGCGGCGGTTACCCTCCGGCCTCTACTTACAAGATGACTGTCATGCTCGCCGCGCTTAAAGAGGGTGTGATTGACCCGAAAGAAAAAGTTTATTGCACAGGCCGCACGCAGCTCGGCTCACGTACGTTCCACTGTTGGCGTCGAAAAGGCCATGGCCCGGTGACTATGCGGGATGGCCTAAAAAAATCTTGCGATGTTTATTTTTATGAACTTGCTAATCGCATGGGCATTGATCCTATTCACGATATGGCGGCGAAACTTGGTTTCGGCCAAACCTATGAGGTTGGAATAAAAGGTCAAATTTCGGGTATTAATCCTGATGGGGCTTGGAAAGAACGGCGTCTCGGAGATGGTTGGCGTACAGGTGATAGTTACAATGCCTCAATTGGACAGGGCTTTGTGCTTGCGACGCCTCTTCAGCTAGCCGTCATGACAGCACGAATAGCTAATGGTCGCCGGGCCGTAGAGCCGCAGCTTATTATTGGTGGTGAAGCCAAGGGTTTTGCGCAGCTTGATGTCGATCCTGCGCATTTGCAATTTGTTCGCGATGCTATGTGGTCGGTCTGCCAAGAACCGGGCGGTACAGCCTATCGTCCCAATGGCAGCGGAATTCCGGGCGTAGATATGGCGGGCAAAACCGGAACGGGACAAGTTCGCAGCATTTCCAAAGCGGAGCGTTTGAGCGGCGTTATGTCGAATGCGCAGCTTGAATGGGAGCTGCGTGATCATTCTGTCTTTGTTGGTTATGCGCCATATTCAGCACCGCGCTTTGCCGTCGCGACCCTTGTCGAGCATGGCGGTTCAGGGGCAGGGAAGGCCGCTAAAATTTCACGGGCCTTAATTCAGCGCGTCTTAGAACGTGATGGCATGCAGGCGCAGCTTAATCCTGCAAACTCTCAGACGCAGCTATGATTGATAGCACGAGTAAAAGTCGTTACGCGAGATTCGCTACAGTTGACTCGACAGTGCATGGCTCGGTCATCACCCGTCTTTATGAAGTCAATTGGCTGCTTTTTGCTCTCGTGTTTCTTATCGGAGGTATTGGTGTCGCGATGATTTTTGCCGCGACCGATGGGCAGTGGAGTTTAGGGGCGTTTCAGCATCTGCAGCGTCTTGTTTTAGGCGGTGGTATTATGCTCCTCGTGGCGTTAGTCAATATTAGGGCTTGGTATTTTCTGGCCTATCCGATTTATATAGGCGCAGTTCTTCTTTTAGGCGCAGTTGATATATTTGGGATTGAAGTAAATGGATCGATGCGCTGGCTTGATTTAAGTGTGATGCGAATTCAGCCATCAGAAATTATGAAACTCGCTATTGTTCTGGCTTTGGCGCGTTATTATCACGATCTACCGCAGTGGCGCGTATCGCGCGCGTCAGGACTATTCGGAGCCCTGTTGATAATTGGCATACCCATGCAATTTGTTTTCCGCCAACCAGATCTTGGGACGACAGTTCTGCTTGTGGCAACTGGATTTGCAATTGTCTTTCTTGCAGGAATTAATTGGCGCGTAATATTAGGAGCGTCTGTAACAGCTTCAATAGCAATTCCATTGTTTTATAAATATGGCCTGAAAGATTATCAACGCGATCGTATCAATACGATGTTATCGCCCGAGTCCGATCCCATGGGCGCGAGTTATCACATTATCCAGTCAAAGATTGCCCTCGGAAGCGGCGGGGTCTCTGGAAAAGGATTTATGCAAGGCACGCAAAGGTCGGGGGATTATGTCCCTGAAAACACGACTGATTTCATATATACAGTTATTGGCGAAGAGTTTGGCCTTATTGGGAGCGTCGGCACTATAGCTATTTATGGTGTGCTTATCGCGTTTTGCATATACCTATCTTTTCAAGTTAAACATCTCTTTTCGCGCTTATTGATATTAGGCGTAACGACCACATTTACGCTTTATGTATTTATCAACATAGCCATGGTGACGGGGCTTATTCCCGTTGTTGGTGTACCGCTTCCTCTCATAAGTTATGGCGGCACGGTTATCCTCACCGTCATGACGGGTTTTGGATTAATTCTGTCTGCTCACCTTTTCCGCAAAGCGGAATTACCCAAAGCGCAAAACTAAAAACTTCCGTGTATAAATAGTTAATGTCTTGACCTGTCTAAGGAATATGGCAGTGTGCCAAAAATTTAAATTTGGGGATATTTATGGCTGCTCTTCCTGCTGCGGGTACCGCGCAATGGTCATCACGATTTGCATTCATTATGGCGGCCGTTGGCTCGTCAGTCGGGCTGGGTAATCTCTGGCGGTTTTCGGCTGAGCTAGGTACGAATGGCGGAGCGGCATTCCTCGTTGTTTATGTAGCCTGTATTTTCTTCGTGGGCATTCCAGTTCTGATGAGTGAGTTTATGATTGGCCGCGCAGGTCAATCATCAAGTGCGGTTGGGTCTTCCGATGATTTGGCTGAGCGCAGCGGTGTATCCAAAGTTTGGAGTGCAGGCGCATGGTTTGGTATGCTTGCCTCATTCCTGATTGTTAGCTTTTACTGCGTTGTCGCCGCTTGGGTTCTTAATTATTTAGTGCGCTTTCTCGGGAACAGCTTTCAAGGACTCCCTGCGAGTGAGATAGCGGCACAATTCCCAGCTATGCTTGAAGATCCTCTTGGTAAGTCATCGGGCCTGGTGCGGGCGGTTTGGCCTTACTTCTTTATCTTTGCGGGCCTGACGACATGGCTTGTTGCACGCGGCGTTAATGCAGGTATCGAAACAGCGGCTAAACTTCTCATGCCAATCTTCTTCATACTCCTCGTAGGTTTGGCGCTTTATTCAATTTCGTCGGGCATGGCGTCTGGCGGCACACGCCAAGCGATTGGTTTTATGTTTACGCCTGATTTCTCGAAAATCACACCAGAAGTGGCTATCTCTGCTCTGGGTCAAGCCTGTTTCTCAATTGGTATTGGTAATGCGATTATGATTACATACGGCTCTTATTTGCCGCGTAATATAGATATTCCAAAAGCGGCTGTCGGGATTAGCATCGTTGATACTTTGGTGGCGATTACAGCTGGGCTTGCGATTTTTCCAATTGTATTTGCAAACAATCTCGACTTCAGCGCGGGGGCTGGTATCTTCTTCCAGACACTGCCAACGGCGCTAGCTGATTACTGGTACATTGGCGCGGCCTTCTTTTTCTTGGCATTTTTCGCAGCGATTACATCTTCAGTCTCATTGCTTGAGCCGTCGGCCGCTTTTGTGGCTGAAAAGTTCAAATTATCCAAAGCAAAGGCTGCATGGGTCACGGGCGCAGCGATTACTGTGCTAGGTCTTGGGTCTCTTATGTCACCAGCCTTCTTTGACTTTATCGATACCGGCTTAGCCGGGCCAATTCTCGCGCCTTTATCGGCCTTATTGATTGTATTGTTCACGGGTTGGAGGCTTAACAATGCTGTTGTCGCGGAAGAAATTCAAGGTAGTGAAGCTTTAGGTAACTTCATTATGTTCTTTGTACGTTATGTTGCGCCACTCTTTATGGCGCTTGTACTGGTTTTTGGAATTTACGGAAAATATATTAGTCCGCTATTCGCAGGCTAGCCGCATTACAGCCTTTTAAGGCTAAATTAAAATCATTCATGCTAATTGAAACTGATAATTAATGAGAACGATATCCGTCGTTCACTCAAAATTCAGAGTATTATGATTAATGGATTGTATGGCGGATTAAGTCCGTTGATATGGTTCCTAATTGGGGAAATTTATGAAAGCGAAACTCGCTTTAGTGACTTTATTTTGTGTGGCTGTGAGCGGCTGCGCTACGGTTGATTTTGCCAATGCTGGTAATTCGTCGACCTCTGCTGTAGCGGCCTCCGAATCCAAAAATAAAGTTAATGTGGTTAAGCGTGCTGCTAACACGCTTTACTCTGCTTTCACATCTAAAGGGTGGGCGGCGAATAAAAGTAGAAAACGTGTACAATCTACCGCGAGCATTTTGCTTACGGGCCTTGATTCAGACTCATCAGAAAGTCCGTTATCTGATTACGCATCTAAGACACTGACTGTGTCTGAAGTGCATACTGATATCCAAACAGCTCAGAACTACGTGTCTCAAACAACGAAAGCGGCAGAGGTTTATCTCGCTGTGGCGCCGGATGATACAAATCTACGCGAAGAACTTGCTAGCTTGCAAAAAGCTCTTATCGTCTCGCGTGAAGCTGAGTTAGAGTTTAAATCTGCATTGGCTTTAGGGGCTGAAGACAAGGTCTTGATGAGTTATTCTCAATCTGTCGACACCCTTAGAGATATTACGGATGCCTTCGGGGACCGCGTACGATCAGGCTTAACCCTGACGTCTGCCCTTCAGAACCAAATCAACTAGCCTTTACGCTTCGGGGGTAACCCCACAGCGCCTTTGGCGCAGGATAAACGTGACCATTGTCATATCTCATACCATTCTCATGGTCGCGCGCGAGTAATAGCGCACCGTCTAAGTCGATTATATCCGCATAGCTTTCGAGGACGAGGGCAGGTGCCATCGATAAAGAAGAGCTCACCATGCACCCAAGCATGATTTTAAACCCCATGGCCTTAGCGGCTTTCGCAAGCTCTATGCCCTCAGAGAGGCCACCAGCTTTGTCGAGTTTAATGTTTACAGCCCTGTATCCTTCGGTCCAAAGGCGAGACAAGTCGGCTGTCGTGTGAAGTGACTCGTCTGCACACATCAAAGGGAGTGAATTTTCGATGGCACCTGGTAGTGCAGTTCCAGCCGCAATCGGTTGTTCAATTAAAGCGACGGATTCTCCAGCCAACTTGGACTGAAAGCCCGCTAGTTCATTAGGTTTAAGCGCTTCATTAGCATCAATAATAAGCTTTGCGTCTGGCCTTGCCTTTAGGACGGCTAATGCGCAGTCTAGTCCATCAAGGTCTCCGATTTTAATTTTTAAAAACTTGTAACTCGCCGCCGCTTTAGCGGCTTTAGCCATTTTTTCTGGACTGGCGAGGGAGAGTGTAAAAGCTGTTTCCCGCGCTTTAGGGGCAGGGAGGTTAAGAAGTTCATGTACGGCTTTTCCCGTCATTTGGGCTTTTAAATCCCACAGCGCGCAATCAATAGCGTTTCGAGCGGCCCCATTTGGCAATCTTTGGGCGAGGTTATCATGTGACAAACTCGGTAACTCTTGTTTTAAGCTTTCGATTTGCTGGCAAACGCTCTCAGCTGTTTCATTATACCGGGCGTAAGGCCGACATTCGCCACGGCCCGAAAATTGGGCTTTCGTTATGGTTACGACAACAACCGTAACCTCAGACACAACGCTCCGCGAAATTCGAAAAGGCTCTTGGGTTGGCCAAGATATTACTTCACTTATTATCCTGTCCATGCAACATCCTAACTTGACCTAGGCCGCAATGATTAGCACTTTAAGAGTATGAATTCCACGACGGAAATACAGCGTCTTGATACGCGCGATGAAAATTCGCCTAGTTTCAGTTTGTCTGAAAACAAGGGTGGCATGCGACTGACGGCCAAAGGAGATTGGACGTTGCGGACTGTCGTGCAGGTCAATCAGCGGCTTAAGGAAGAACTCGAACATTTTGACCAACAGTATGTCACTTATGACTTTGACAATGTGACGGCCATGGACACGGCTGGTGCTTATGTACTTTCAAGGGCAATCAAATGCCACACGGGTAAGTGCTTTGACTGGCAATTGAGCAATGAAGACAAAGGCCAATCCATGCTCATGCAAGCGGCGGCAGATGCCCGAATGGGACAGCTCCCTGACCCCGGCCGTATTTGGTATGACGTTCTTGTCCGTATTGGACGCTCTACTGATCGATTTTGCAATGAGGTTTATGATACGTTTGCCTTTTTAGGGAAGTTTTTCATTGTGATGATGAGACTGATCCTGACTCGCCGCCGCATAAGATGGAAGTCGGTGACCGCTATGATTGAGCAAGTTGGTATTGACGCCGCGCCCATCATAATGGTCCTGAGCTTTTTCATTGGCGCCGTTATCGCCTATATGGGCGCTAATTTATTAGCGTCCTTTGGCGCGCAAATTTTCATGGTGGAGCTTGTCGGGTTTTCTGTTTTGCGAGAATTTGCTGTGCTGATTACAGCCATCATGCTTGCTGGCCGTTCGGACTCAGCGTTTACGGCGCAAATTGGTGCCATGCGAATGCGCCAAGAGATTGATGCTATGACAGTTATTGGGATGGAGACCTATGAGACGCTTGTTGTGCCGCGTGCATTGGCCTGTCTTGTGGCTGGGCCAATTCTCACCTTCCTTGCGATGATCTCAGGTCTATTTGGCGGCATGCTTGTGGCTTGGCTTGGACCAACCGACGTCTCCCCCATATTGTTTCTCGCACGATTGCAAGCCTCTGTTCCTATTCAGCATTTTTGGGTAGGTATGATAAAAGCGCCCTTTTTCGCGCTTATAATTGCGATTGTTGGTTGCCGCCAAGGCCTCGCTGTTACAGGTAGTGTCGAGTCACTTGGTTCGAGAACTACGGCCTCAGTCGTTCAAGCGATTTTCGCCGTTATCACAGTCGACGCTATGTTTGCTTTGTTGTTCTTGCAGTTAGGTGTTTAGATGTCAGTTTCTCTTGATACTGAAGCGCCTCCGGTAGAAGCCCGCGGGATTCTTACTCAATTCGGCCCCAATATAATTCATGAGAATTTGGACTTTCGCGTCGAACGCAGCGAGATTGTTGGATTGGTTGGCGGGTCAGGCTCGGGTAAATCTGTCCTGCTTAACACATTGTTGGGCCTTAAAGAGCCCGAAGGCGGTGTGGTGCGTTACTTTGGTCAAGACCGCCGCACGCTTGAACCTGAATTACGCCAAGAGATAAACAACCAAATTGGCGTGTTATTCCAAGGTGGTGCGCTGTTTTCTTCGCTTACAGTCCGTGAAAATATTATGGTGCCATTACGTGAGCATACGGACCTTCCTCTGAGACTGATGCGTGAATTGGCAGATATGAAGATTCACATGGTTGGACTCCCTCTTACTGCCGCCACCCTCTATCCGTCTGATTTGTCAGGAGGGATGAAAAAACGGGCAGGGTTAGCGCGGGCTCTCGCACTTGACCCCTCGCTTTTGTATCTCGACGAACCTACAGCAGGGTTGGACCCGATCGGCGCATCGGCATTTGATCAGCTTATACTTGGCCTTCGCGATGCTATGGATTTAACGGTGATTATGGTCACTCATGATTTGGACAGCCTGTTCACAATTTGTGACCGCGTTGCTGTCTTAGTTGATAAACGGATTGCGATTAATGATAGCTTGCTTAAAGTACGCGAATTCGAACATCCTTGGGTGCAAGAATATTTTGGTGGTCCAAGGGCTCGTGCTGCGGGTGCTGCAGGGACTATTTCAAATGAAGTTAATGGGAGCCAGTAGGGCGAATGGAAAGCAAAGCAAATTATGCATTAGTGGGTATCTTTGTACTTGCAGTCTTAGCTGCTGTACTAAGCTTTGTGCTGTGGTTTTCAAATGCACAGTTCGATCAACAGTTTGACGAATATGAAGTTGTCTTTCAAGGCGCCGTACGTGGTTTGTCTCAAGGCAGTGAGGTTCGATTTAATGGATTGTCCGTTGGGGAAGTCACCGCCCTGAGGCTGGATGCTAATGCAACTAATACAGTCGTTGCAGATATTCAAGTGCAAGCCGGTATTCCTATTCGCCTAGATAGTACTGCCCAGCTAGAACCTCAGGGTTTAACAGGATTGAATTATATTCAAATTTCTGCGGGTAGCGAAGACTTAGGTCTTATGACATCCCTGTCAGGTAATGGCCCCTATCCAATTCAAGGCCGCATGAGCCAAATTGATAACCTTGTTGAAGGCGGTGAGGATGTTATTTTAGGGGCGCAGCGCGCACTAACTAGGTTCAATGTTCTACTCTCTGAGGACGCTATTCTTGATTTCCAGGGCATTCTTGAAAATACACGGCAGTTGACTTCAAATCTGAAAGATACAGATATTGATAGTGGCCTTGTTAATGATGTTCTTGTGTCCTTTGAGACAGCGGCAAACAATGTCTCATCGGCCGCCATCGCTACAGAAAAAGCTGCAGCGGAATTTGATCTTCTTGTTTCAGGGGATGTCAAAGCGACGTTAGCGCGGGCTGAGATTTCAATGGCTGAACTTGATAAGACACTTATCGAGTTTAGAACTGTAGGCTTAAATGCGGACGGTGCTGTGACAGATGTAAGAGATGCCATAAACCGAGTCTCTAACTCTGGTCTGAGAGACATAGAAGAAACTCTGGACGGTATTCGCGCTTCCGTTGACAGCTTGCAAACGATTTTGCAGGATTTGGAACAAAGTCCAATTGCATTCATCTCAGGTGAAGAAGTTGAAACGATGGAGATACCGCAATGATGATTTTAAAGGTTTTGCGGACTCAGAGTGTTAAGCTGGGGCTTGTAATCGGCATCTCAACGATGACGGCATCCTGCTCATCCCTAACATCTTTTATCCCTGAGCCTGCGCCTGCCAAAACGGTTTATCGTTTATCCGCATCCGTGCAGAATGAAACGGTAACGCCCAACCCTGATGCACTCATCCTGCGTATCGACCGCCCCACAGTGCCGCATCCACTGGCGGGCAATAGTATCACCGTCAGTCCAAGCGACGACCGTATCCTACAGGCTAGCGGTGCGGAATGGGCTGAAAAAGTTCCAGATCTCATTCAAGGTTCAGTTGTAGATGTGTTGTCAAGCCGCTCCGATATAATCGGTGTTCTGCCCATTTCAGGAGCACGAACTGAGCTTCGTATTCATTTGACTGTGCGTAACTTTGAAGCGAGTTATGATCAGGGGGAGAACAATGCTCCGCTAGCCATTGTAAGGTATACGGCAACATTGGCTAACGCCTCAAACCGTAATCTAATTGGTAGCTTTGACGTACGAAAGACGGAACGTGCCCGTGACAACCGTGTTTCAGAAATCGTCCGTGCGCAAGATTTGGCGAATACGCAAGCCATTAATTCAATTGCGGATTGGGTGCTTGAGACGCGTTTAAAAACGTCTTCCTAGGCCTAGCCGTTAAGCGCCGCGGCGCAGAGTAAATATGCCCGCCCAGAGTCGCTCTCAAGCTGTTTACGTATAGCCTCTCGGTCATTATCAACAGTTGCCAAACGGTCTTCGAATTGTTGAGTAAAACTAGCAATATTCGACTTCAAATCTGCATCTGTTTCCACGGCTAAAAACAGATGACGTACTGGTTCGTTTAATCGTTTCGTAATGGCCTCACTCATGGCTGTTATGTCTCTTACCGCGCGCAAGTTAGCCGCTTCAATGATGCATCCATCATCGACAATAGCGGCGGGTGTTAAGCCTAAATGTGTCAGGCGTTTAATAATGTCTTTCTCATTGATATGACGGCGTAACGGGGCTTCAGGTGTATCGGTACCGCCAAACATGCCTCTCAAACTCCACTTGCTGCGTTCCTTTGCTGTTTCATTACCCGTTGGACGGCGCAAGGGATCCGGCATGTCACTTTCGCTTAGAGGGTGGATATCTAGGTCTGAATTTGCGGCAGGGCGGGGGGATGATTTCTCTTCAACAGAGCGCCGAAGGCTAAAAATAGAGGTCTCAGATGGATCTTTCTTGGGCGAGGACACATTCTCGTCTTTAAAGACATCTCTATATTCCATTGACGGAAGCTCATTGGAAGAGGCCTTTGGCGGAGGGGTCGTCTCAGACAAAGGCGTATTGCCCTCTTTTAGGGCCGTGATTGGAGACTCGGATATTACAGGCTTTCTTGCCTCGGCTTGGCTAAGTTTGTCCATAAGGTCCATCATGTCCGCTTCAATTCTCGAGATTTCTTTACGCGTTGTTGACAGGCTTTTTTGGACTTGCCGCGTAGCTGTCTCGCTTATGCTCTCCGCGCGAGCGGTTGAATATTTGACCATCTCTTCCATTTCAGAAAAACGGGCACGTACAGCCGTATCGGTCAATGAGGCGGCCTCATTTAAGGCTTCTACTGTTTCACGGCCCTTGATAGAAGCGTCGGTTAAGTTTTGGGCACCTACTTTGGCGGATAAGGACATGTCTCGCATTTTGGATAGGCGGTCTTCCATCGTGACAGCCAAGCTGTTTTGCTCTTCGCCTAAATCCTCCAGCATTGTTTTTAACCCTTTCAAATGTTGACGATAGATATTGTCAAGGCTGATAGATTGCATCTGAACATTCTCGCTAATTTTTGTAATTTCTTCCTGACTTCCAGAAAGAGTACGAGCGGCGGTAACAGCATTCTCCCGCACAGCTTCTGATGCTGTAGAAAGCTGCTGCGCTGCACCTTCTACGCTTAGGCGGGCTTCTTGAACTTTTTGTTCCGCCATTAGTCCCGACGAGGCCAGCATAGAGCTGTGACCTTCCATCATTTCTGACAATGACGACATTCGGCTATCGAAAAGGCCTGTGATTTTTTCTAGACCTTCACGCTGAGTAGAAATGCGGTGTTCGATATCTGTTGTTGTTGAATCAATTGCGATTGTAGACTTCGCAAGAGATGAGCCTTGAGATTTGATCATATCATCAAGTAGCTCCATGCGGGTAAGGGCGGAGGAGACTTTTAAGTTAACTTCATCCACTTGTGCCTGAATAGATTTCGCCATTATGGTTGTGCGCGATATAACTGTTTCATCAGGTTTCATAAGGGCGTCTGCTGTAAGCTTGAGGTCATTAGCTTCTTCGCTCAGCGAATTTAGATGTCGGAATGCTGCCGTGCAAAGCCCTATTAAAATTAGAGGGAATAACACCATCAGAGCTATGCTCAGCTTTTGCAAAATGCTCATCGCGTCCCAACCTCCATCGCCGGTAAACATATCGAGCGAGATTAACCCCGCGCAGACTATCCAGATAAGAGCCGATGCTATACCAAGAATCGTGATGAGATTTCTTGAAGGGCGCAACCTACCGTTCTCGACTGCGCGCTCATGAGTGGCCGTTGATTTAGACTGCACAACAGACGTAACGTCACTTATAGGTTTCGTATCAGTGGAGCTTATTGGGGTATTCAAACTTTCAGGCTTAGCTATATCTTCAGGCGCTGTATCTAAAAATTTAGGTAAGGGTTTGGGTGAAGTTTTAAACTCTGGTTCTAATTTGGAACGCCAATCTTTGATAGGCATAATAGGAGTCAGTCCTAAACGCGCTGATGATTTTTGAGGGCTATGGCCTTCGTCTATTTCATTGTGCGAAAGTTTATCTGGTTGAATAGGATTCTCGTCAGATGCATCGAGAGACAATTCTTCAAGATCTAAAACAGTGTCATCATCATTTATAGTGAGGTTGAGAGGTTTTTTAGACGTTTGCGATTTTTCAAAATCACCAAGGTCTTTGTCGTCCAATTCAGCGGGCCTTAAACCAAGAGCTTGCGTTATCGCTTCATCCTGAGCTTCTATACTTTTGATTTTATTGAATATATTTGACAAGATATGTCCCTTATTCTGCGGCGAATACGTCGTGTTATAGTATTAACCTAATCTAAGACGTTTTGCACTATATTGTTCCTAAATGGAACATGTTCTCGAAAGCGGAACAGGCCATGTGTGATTGGAATAGGGAGCTGCCGCATTACGGCAGGAGGGTATGGCTCGGGCTGATAAAAATATAGCTGCAATAAATGCAGATGAAAAAGAATATTTGTCTATGGGATTAGGGCAAGCTGGCGGCAAACTGCCGCTTTTTGATAGTTCAGGACAAGAAATTAAACACAGAATCATCCGAGCTTGCCTTGAAAAAGGTTATGCAGAGCGCTGGTTTGCTAATCCGCTCAAGCCAGATTGGCTAGTGTGCCGACTTACAGAGGCTGGACGTGAGGCCGCAAAATTTGGTTAGCTTTGCGTTGCGCCTGGAGTGTTGCGCCGAGTAAAATACATAATCAAGCATACGACTATGAGTCCTAAGAGCGTGACGAATACATCCCCGTCTGAATTAAACGCGATCTTATACAATGTGGGTGTCGGTAAAGCTGAGTGTTCATACCCTACTACTACGGCTGCAAATAGGTTGTTTGCGGCATGAACTCCGATAGCTGTTTCTAATCCACCGTCAATATACGTCAAAATACAGGCAAAAAAACCAAAGAAAAAATAGCCGCTTAGCGTAATTAGCTTATTTCCCTCTAGACCGCTTTGGGCAATTTCTGGGTTGCCGAGATGAAGCGCAGCAAAGCCCGCGCTTGTGATAAAGAATATAATCCACGGGTTACGTATAAGTCGGGATAATCCTTGATTGAGATAACCTCTGAGAATGATTTCTTCAGTCGCACTCTGCAACGGAATGAACAGAAGTGAGACAAGCGCGAAGCCCCAAAAGCGAGACGGATCAAAAACAAATTCGGCTGGGCTTTGGCCGCTCTTATGACCGATATAAGATATAGAGGCTGCAATTATCCAAAATACGATCATAGAGAAGAACATACGGCCCCAGCGATATTTGGGAGCTGCTGTGTGTAAAGATTTTAAAGAGCGCTTATGTAGAACTTTTTGCGCGATAAAAACGCCGCCTGCAATAATTGGAAACACAGCTAACATGGCTCCGTAAATGAGTTTACTATTCCCAAGCAGCGCGCTCATATATTCACCGCTATCCGCTCCGCTATTGGCCCGCATGAAGTAGATAAAGCCGCCTGTTGAAATGAGCGCAAAGAATCCTGCCACTGATAAGACTGTCTTTTCTTTGTCCGGGCCAAAATTGTCGCGCACAAAGTAGGCGATCAGCGCACCCAATGTGCCGATTCCGAAAGCTATGGAGGCCAAACCTTGATGCGGCGCATTGGGGGCCGGCGGGGTAATCCCTTTAAGTACATCTGGGCCTAGCATCATCATGCCTGCTACCATTGGTATAGCGACGATGATTTGCGCAACCACAACCATGACCATGATAACCCATAGACCGCCGGCCCATGCCGCCCAGTGATTATTGCCGTAATCTGCCTCATCAAAATAGGCGCGAATTGCTGATGAATTTAATGCCATATTTGCCTCCAGCTTCCGTGATGCCAGTGAATGTGGGCTAGGGCAATAAAAAAGCCGCGCCCAAAAGGCACGGCTTAGACGTTAGCTTAAGAGCCGCTTACCAAGCGTTGTAAGCGATACGCTCTGAGCCCTGAACAATGTAGTATCCATCCCATGGGTTGTAACACTCAGTTACACTGATTGGGCGAATAGTGCCGTACTGAAATCCGTCAACAATGACGCGGTCACAACGCGTGCCGGCTGTATAGCGGGCATATGATATCCGTCCGGGGCGATATAAACCGTAATTAGACGGCGCCCAGCGGTAGCTTGAATATCCAGAGCTTCCGAATGAGAAGCTAATTCCTAATCCGCTCCGGTAGTTTGAACGAAATCCATTTTGGCGGAAACCGTTGCCGCGGCGATTTAAGCTGGACACTATATTGCGGCGATTATTCGAGGCTACACGTCTCTGAACTGTGTTGCGAACGGTGTTTCGATTTCGCGTTGAAACTCTAGCGTTCCGCACATTGTTATTGCTTCTAACCGTGCGGTTGGTGCGAGTTGAGCGATCACTGCGGACAGTTCTGTTGCT
>CAZFWZ010000017.1:24410-33250 GCA_964522765.1 uncultured Caulobacterales bacterium
TCTGTTGCTGCGCTGATTTTGAATTTTGCTAGCCACGCGCTCAGAGGCCTTTGAAAAGGCGCCGTCTGCGGCAAGGGCAGTGGGGGCTGTAGCCGTAGCAATAGCAAATGCGCTTAGGATTGCGGCGGCCTTAAGAGGTGATTTTGAATAAGTCATATTAGGCTCCTTTCACAAGCTTGATATTTGTTTAGCGCATCGCTGTTGAAACTAAGCTGAAACCCCTGTTCATACTCAGTTAATTAGATTAGCACAGTGATATGGAGTTCATTGATTCAGAAGCTGAGATCGATTTTGATCATTTAAATCAATATGTTGGCGGTGATATTTCGCTGACTAAAGAGGTGTTTGGCTTATTTAAAAACCAAGTCGATATGTGGTCAAAGGCACTTGTGGCAGATGCGGATGACGGAATTTGGGCTGGATTGACTCACTCACTTAAGGGAACAGCCAAGGCAATTGGCGCGACTCGTTTGGCTGATGTGTGCGAAAATGCTGAAGATCTGATTGGCGAAAACGCAAGACCAGCGGCTCGGCAAGTCGCGGTTGAGCAATTAGAGTACCGAATTTCTCGCACCATGATTGAAATTCAGCGCTGGGAATACCGTCAAACTCTGAATGAAATGCGCTCTTAGACCTGAATTTCCGTCATTTTTGACCTATTTTTTTGTGATTTAGGCCTAGAAAAAGGTGTTTTAAGCCTGAAAAAAGGTGATTTTGGGCACAAAAAAGGCCGCTGGAATTAACCAGCGGCCTCAATCTTGGTCTGTTATTCGGGCCTATGGCACGAATACAGTGTAAGTCACGTCAGCTTGAAGTGTACCCACACCCATAGACAGGTCATAGCCCTGTGTACCGGCTGTAGCTGTGTCGCTGTCGAGCGTATAAACGCTATCGAAACGAACAGACTGAGCGGCAAGTGCGCCGACAGAAGCAGCCGTCTTACGGCCACCGTCAAAGACTTTGGCTTGTGTGCTGATATCGTCAAGGCTGTCGATTGTTGTGACAACGCCTGTACCGCCTGTTGACGGGTCTTGAGCGTTGGCACCGAAAGCAAGTCCGTCATCACCTGATGGAGTCACTGCCATTGCGAAAGCAATATTGCTGTCATCAAGACCGTCCGTAAGGAAGTCACCAGTAGCAACAACGTTTGAGCTTTGAGCGAAGATATCAAATGCTGCATTAGATGCGACGTAGAAGCTAGAGTTGTGTGAACCCACAAGGCCGCCTGAAATGTCAGTTGCCGCATCGATACCGAAAGCTGATAGAGTGTCAGCCGCGTCAAGAACGCCAGCTGTACCGTTATCAGTGAATGTACCACCAGATGTTTCGCCAGTTACTGGATCGAAAACAGCAGTTCCGTCAACGGCAGTGCCTTCATCAGAGATTGGTGTTAGTGAACCTGTGACAACAGAATAAACGTCGCCAGAGATAAGGTCAGCACCAGCTGTACCAGATGCAGGTGTCAAAAGAACGAAGTCTGACACAACAGGCGCAGTGCCTGCATTTTCGTCAAAATCAGTTCCGCCCCAAACGACAACAACGCCGAGGACTTGGAAGAATGGACGGTCAATCACAGACGCGTAGGCTGTGGTTGCCATCAACGAAACGGCGACGCCGCTCGCAAGTGCAATTTTTTTCATAGACATAATAAATCCCAATTTACTGTTAGACTCTGGGTTTTCCCAGTAGCTGAGTGAATTTATAGTGGGGAGTTATTTCGGCCGCGTTGAAGTATAGAGTTAATACTTGGTAAAAGTTCAACATCCCTAATAAAAGGCTAATTTCTAAGACGTGTGCGATTAAGAATTCACTGTTAGGCAAAGTCTCACAATTTATGGCGTGTTTTAGGGTTGCCAATAATAAACGGCGGGCGCAAACCGCTAGTTAAAAGAGAATCTAGTGAGCCTATTGAATCCAAATATCAACACGATTGCCAAGAGTGATCTCCCGATTCCGCTTTGGGAGTTCGTGTCTCTTATTGCAGCTTTGATGGCACTAAACGCGCTTGCGATTGATATTATGTTGCCAGGTTTGGGCCAAATTAACGAATACTACGCGCTGACGAACCCTAATGACCAGCAACTCATTGTTTTTAGTTTTGTACTTGGTTTTGGCTTCCCGCAGCTTTTCTTTGGTCCGGTTTCTGACCGGCTCGGTCGCAAAGAGTTGCTAAAAATCAGTCTTATTGGGTACATATTTGCAGCGATTGCTTGCGCTATGACGCAAAGCTTTACCTTGATGTTGGTCATGCGATTTGTCCAAGGCGTGTTCGCCGCAGGTGTGCGTGTTATCGCTGTGTCAATTGTACGCGACGTCACCGCTGGCCGCGCAATGGCACGCATTATGTCGCTTGTGATGACCGTGTTTATGATTGTGCCAATCATTGCGCCCGCGATTGGTATGGGCATTATGGCCATAGCAAGCTGGAAATGGACCTTTGGTGTCTTAGCTGTATTTGCAGGCGTTGTTTTGTTGTGGGTGCAATTTAGATTGCCCGAAACCTTAGACGATGAAGACAAGCATAAACTTAGTTTCAGGCATACATTTAAAAACTATAGAGAGATTTTGAGTAATCGTACGACCTTTGGTTATATGACAGCCAGCGGAATTATTTTTGGGTCGCTCTTTGCATTCATCGCCGCGTCTGAACAAATTTTTGCAGATGTTTTTGAGCGCGGGGATAAATTCGCGCTGTGGTTTGCGTTAATCGCGGGAAGTCTTGCGATAGCAAACTTGACTAACGCCTCACTTGTTGAACGTTTTGGTATGCGCCGCATAAGTCACAGTGTGACGATTGCTTTTGTCGCATTATCGATGATGAATGTTATAATGATGCAATATGGCGGCGGAAATTTCTTTGTTTTTCTCGGATTGTTTTCACTTACATTTGCCTGCTTTGGTATGATGGGCGCAAATTTTTCGGCTATAGCTATGGAGCCTCAAGGGAAGATGGCTGGCACAGCTAGTGCGGTTTACGGCTTTGCGACGACAACAGTCTCTGCCATTATTGGCGAACAAATAGCGTCAAAATTTAACGGCTCAGTTGTGCCTATTCTTTACGGGTTTGCTGTGCTGGGAATTACCTCGCTCATTGTGATTTTAATTACAGAGCGAGGGAAGCTGTTTGAGCTGGGCGTAGGTAAGAGTTAGCCTGCTTTTTCTAAATCAAAGTCTTTGTAGATTTCCTTCAACTCTCTCTTAAGAATTTTACCTGTTGCGCCAATCGGAAGCTCATCACGGAAAACAATCGCGTCAGGCATCCACCATTTTGCGCATTTTGCTTCTATACATTTTTTAATCTCGCCAATGTCAGGGGTTTTGCCTTCCACCGCTTGTACAATCAAAAGCGGGCGTTCTTGCCATTTCTCGTGACGCACACCGATGCAGGCGGCCATAACAACGTCTGGATGGTCGGAAGCTGCATTTTCAACTTCAATAGAGCTAATCCATTCGCCACCAGATTTAATGACGTCTTTGGAGCGGTCTGTGATTTCCATATAGCCTGAAGGATGAATGATGGATACATCGCCTGTGGCGAACCAGCCATCATCTGTAAAGCTGTCCTCGCCCGCACCTTTGAAATAACCAGAGGCTATCCAGGGTCCGCGCACATGAAGGTGGCCTTCCGCTTTTCCGTCTTGAGGGAGTATCGTGCCTTCGTCATCTACAATACGCATATCAACGCCAAAGATACGGCGGCCGGCGTAAAGCTTATGCTTAACTGTGCTGTCATAGTCAGGATAATCATAAGCTGGCATGGCAGAATATGTCGTGCCAAGTGGACTTGTTTCTGTCATGCCCCAACCTTGCTGCATAGGGATGCCAAGCTCAAGCTCATAAGCCCGCAGGAGCGACTCGGGGAGGGCAGAGCCGCCAACGAGAGCCTTATTCACAGTTGGAAGTGACAAACCATTAGATTTCACATGGTTGTAAATGCCGAGCCAGACTGTTGGTACGCCTGCCATAATAGAAACACCTTCGGTGTTGATCATCTTGGTGAGGTTTGGACCGTCAAGACCTGGACCCGGCATAACAAGTTTCGCGCCGATCATGGCGGCAGAATAAACGAGGCCCCACGCGCTGACGTGAAACATAGGAACAACCGCTAGAATTACATCATTAGAGCCAGAGCCTATGACGTCTTTGAAGCTACCTGCCATAGCGTGCAAAATGGTTGAACGGTGCGAATAGAGCACGCCTTTAGGATCGCCAGTCGTTCCAGATGTATAGCAAAGCGTGCAGGCTGTGTTTTCGTCAAAACGAGGCCATTCAATCTCGTCAGAGGCCTCAGCGATAAAGCCCTCATAGCTTTCAACGTCCGTTTTGTAATCTGGTAGCCCCGCGTCGTCGCAAATCGCAATCCACTTTTTGACTGTGGGACACATGGCCGAGACACCATCAACAATCGGGCCGAACGTGTTGTCAAAAATTAGGAATGTATCTTCCGCATGATTGACCATCCAACCAATCTGTGCAGGTTTTAGCCGCGGGTTAATCGTATGAACAATCGCGCCAATAGAGGAAACAGCATAATAAACCTCGATATGCTGATAGTTGTTCCACGCAATTGTAGCGATACGATCACCTTTTTTAATGCCAGCGGCCAAAAGGGCATTGGCAAGCTTACGCACGCGCTTGGCACAATCCGCCCAAGTATATCTGTGCTCAGTTAGGTCAGAGTTTAATGTGTAAATTTCGCGGTTGCTGTGAACATTTGCGGCATGTTCTATCAGATCTGAAATCATCAGATCGTGCTTCATCATAAGACCTTGCATGTGAAATTCCCCATTATGGTTGATATGCTATTTGTTGCATAAGATTGCTTACTATGCTGTCTCAAATTATGCGGGTAGCGTCAAGAAGACCTTTTTTAATTGCATCAAGATTTTCAGCCTTACATAATGACCATATGGCCCAAAAATCTACGCAATTACCGAGTTATGATGATGTCATATCCGCTGCGAGGCGGCTAAAAGGCCATGCCTTTGCTACTCCAATGCTGCGTTCGCCAATTATAGACGCAATGGTGGATAAGACCGTTTGGTTCAAACCTGAATGCAATCAGAAAGTTGGTGCCTTTAAATACCGCGGGGCTTTTAATAGGCTATCTGTAATGACGCCTTCAGAACGCGCCAAGGGCGTTGTGGCTTATAGTTCAGGCAACCATGCTCAAGGCGTTTCTCGCGCGGCTAAGGAGCTCGGTATATCGGCTGTCATTGTTATGCCCTCTGATGCGCCGAAGGTTAAAGTTGCGGGCGTTATTGCAGACGGGGCTAGCATTATTGAATATGACCGTATGACAGAGTCGCGAGAGGATATCGCCGACGACATCAACCGCAAAGAAGGCCGCATTATCGTGCCGTCATATGACGATTGTCACATAGTTGCAGGGCAGGGCACGGTTGGGCTTGAAGTCGCCTTAGAGGCAAAAGAACGAAATGTTGAATTTGATGCACTGATAACCTGTATGGGCGGCGGCGGATTATGTGCAGGTATAAGCTTGGCTTTAAAAGAGCTCTCGCCTCGCACGAAGGTTTTTGGCGCAGAACCAAAAGACTATAACGATCATCAAATGAGTTTTGAGCAAGGCAAGCGTGTCGGACTGAATAATCCACCGGCTAGTCTTTGTGATGCGCTTATGACACCTATGCCCGGTGAGCTCACATGGCAGATTAATTCCAAGCGCCTATCGGGCGTCTACGGCGTAAGTGACGTGCAGTGTCTCTTGTCAATGGCGATTGCAAAGCGTGAACTTGGCGTCACATTAGAGCCGGGCGGAGCGGTGGCGATGGCCGCGACGCTCAACCGTGTTTTCGATAGCGCGCCAGACGTAAACACTGTCTGCGTTATTCTATCTGGCGGGAATGTTGATCCTGATATTTCAGCCCGTGCTGACACGCTGCTTGGTCTTTAATTCTCGTCCTCATCCTCTTCCGGCGCTTGAGGAAGTTCAATAACGCCGCCATCCCAAGGTCTACTTGGTTCTTTCAATACATCACGTAAACGTCGTGGCTGGCTGCCATCACCCAAATTTGTACCAAGAAATTCACGTCCGAAATCGGCATCATCTAATACAGTCGAAGACGGACCGCCCGCATTGACAGAATTACTACCCGCACCAAGTGACCAGGGATCTCGTCCTCCGCCGACGGCTGGATTTTGATGTGTGCCTGCACGCGCGCCGCGGGTTGAGCCTGCCACAATCCCGTTAGAGTGCGCGCCAAAGCTCTCATAGCCCGCAGCGTTTCTGCCCTTAAATTGAGCGAGATAGGCAGGGCAATCCGCATGCGTGCGTTGGGCTTCGCGGCATCGGATGTCCATGATGATACCTTCACCGCCTGCACCCAAGCCGCCGCTACCGCCTTGAGGCGCAAGCGCCCATCCCGTGTTGCCGCTTTGGGATGAGGAGCGCTGTGTTCCGCCGCCGGGTATGCCGCCGCCGCCATCTAGCGAAACAGCGCCTCCGGAGGGTCTGCCGCCAGACGATGCGGATGGATGAGAAGTGCCGCCAACTGGCGCTCGTGGTGTCGGAACGCGTGTATTTGGATTGAACAAAAAATCAGAAACAGGTGCGGCCTGTTCTTGCGGCACAGCTTTTTCAACCTCGTCCGATGTGCTGGGCGCATCAGGTGAGGCAAGAATGGTTGGCGCTGTGGTTATGATTGGCGCTTCGTCTATCTCTGGCTCAACTATGTCTTCCTCAGCCGGCTCAACAGGGTCAGGGGCGAGTTCAAATTGTGACGGAGCAATGAGAGGCCTGATCTCAAATACTTCGACTTCTGGCTCCACGACAGGTGCTGGAACCTCAACAGGCGCCGGAGTTATAACAGGGGCTATCTCAAGGATAGGTTCTAACGGTGTTTGTTCAATTACTGGGTCTGGCTCGATGATTGGCTCTGGCTCGATGATAGGTTCTGGAATCGGTTCGGGTAGAGGGTCCGGTTCGATAACGGGGGCAGGCTCAAATATCTCAATTTCATATTGAGGAGTAGGCTCGACAATAGGTTCAAAAACCTGTTCAGGAATAGGTTCAGGTAAAGGTTCGAAAATTTCGATTTGTGGCTGAGGTATAGGTTCGGGTATGACTGGTGGTTCTATTACCGGTTCTAAAATTGGCTCCTGAACAGGTTCAGGTGGTGTGAACTCAGGGATCGTGTTTTCTGACTCTGCGGGCGTTTCATTTACGAGTATATCCGGCGGCGGCGGCGCGGTTATCGGCTGGGGTTCAATTACAACGTCTTCCACAGGCGGCGGCGGGGGAGGTGGTGCAGGCTGCGGTGTTGGCTTAGGCCGAGGTGTAGCGCTAGGCGCAGGCGGCGGCGGCGCAATGGGCGCAACGTCAATGACTTCCGGCGCAGGTTCAGCTTTGGGCTGTAAATCTTCAAACGAGATGATTTTAATAGGGATAGGCTCAGGTTCGTCAGCCTTAAGGTCTGGCACGACGAAGTTGGCATTCATAACGAAAAACAAGGCAAAGTGTACAGCTAGAACGGCCGCGACGATTGTCGTACCGCGTTGCGCGATGTCGTCAAAGAAGTCCACCCATGGATCATCATCCAGATAAGGCGAAAATCGGTCATATACATATGTGCGAAAAGTCACATGTGGGCCGTTCGAAAGTGGTTAAGCCCGACAATCGGACACTCTTAGTTTAGCCTAGGGTGTAATGCGCGACTCGCCAATTAAATTTCTGTTAAAGGACAGAACTCTCTTTGGGTGCTTTTTTGGCTCGGGCGTAAAGAATAAACCCTATACCGAGTAATGTGAGCGCTGCGCCGATTAAGAGCTGGGGCGTGATAGCCTCGCCAAGAAGAATATGTCCCGCAGTGATTGCAACAACTGTAGTTAGAAGACCTGAGGTCGACACGATATAAATTGGGAGGCGTTGCAGAAGCCAATAATAGCTTGCGTGGGCTATAACGGATGTAATCACGGCTGAGTAGAATAGTGCTAACATGAAATTGACTCGGTTTTCAGGCGCGAAGGATTGCATCTGATTATCTTCGAAGGCCAAGGACAAAATCCATAAAACGATGGAACCCACGACAGAGAACCACGCGAGTAACTGCCACGGAGAGACCCCTTTTACTTTCTTTACTAAGACCGCTCCAACGGCTTCACTCATGGCGGCTCCAACTATCAGGAGAATGCCGAATAGAAATAATGGTCCGGCTGTTTCGTCTGGTTTTCCAAGTGCGATGATCATCACGCCTAGAATGGCGAGAGTAATCCCAAAGACGCGCTTTATACCGATACGCTCCCCAAGGAATATAACCGATAGTATTATCGAAAATGGCACGTAAAGCTCTATGGTAATGGCCGCCGCCGCCGCAGTGGTCATGCTCATTGCAGGAAACATGAAAGCATAGTTTAGAGCGCCGTAGCCAAGACCCGCCGCAAGAACAAAGTGCATGATACCTTTGTGCCATTTTAAAAATGGTAACATCAGCACCAAAACAATTGTCATTCTAATTGCGGCGTAAAACAGAGGTGGAGCCGTTGTGCCCACCGTGACTTTCACGACAACAAAATGCAGGCCCCAAGCCACACATACGACCAGCAAAACTAGAAATTCTTTGAGTGTCATTGCTTTTGCTTTACCAATTTCGCTTTGCATTTGTGACTAGAGGCGTCATGTTGAACCGTCTTATCGGTTCAGCTTCGAGAATACTATGTCCAAAATGCCCAAGCCCATTGATTGTATTTCCGGTAACTTGTCGCGAGTTGCGCCATCAGCCACCATGGCTGTGACTCAAGCTGCAAGAAAAATGAGGGCGCAGGGAATTGACGTTATTAGCCTTGGGGCGGGAGAACCTGATTTCGATACGCCTGAATATATT
>CAZFWZ010000018.1:0-33115 GCA_964522765.1 uncultured Caulobacterales bacterium
GATAATACATAGGGCGCGCGGGCGCTTTTCTTCGACATTAAATCACATAAACCCCCCATCAATAGAACGCCTGCCATCCCCGCCAAAAGCGCCGCCGTGCCGTAACGCGCCCCTGCCGATTGATTGGAAATGTCGAAAATACGCTCAAACATAGCAATCGCCCAACTCCCAAAGGCTATGGTCGAGAAGCCGCCCAAAAAGGCGGCTATGGTAAGATATTTAAAGGCAGGCGTTCCCATCAACTGAGCATAAACCTCTTTGAAACTGGCTTGAGTTTTTGAAGCGCCGCTGCCCTCATCCAATCGGCCCCGCTTGGGTTCTTTGACAAAAATCACCGTCAAAGCCGCGAGCAAAACACCTGGACCGCCGAGCCAGAGAAATGTCGTTTGCCAATCATAATTCGCGGCAATTGCCGTCCCGCCAATATTACCAAAAGCTCCGCCGAAATAGACGCCAAGGTTCATAATCGCGAAAGCAAAGGCGCGGCGCTTGGGCGGGAAATAATCAGAAAGCAATGAATAAGCTGGCGCTAGAAATGCCGCTTCGCCTATGCCCACGCCAAATCTGGAGACCGCGAACATTTCAGGCGTTTTAGCCAGACCCGACATCATGGTGAATACACTCCAGATGACAGCCCCTATCGCAATAATCCGCACACGGTTAGCCCTATCAGCAAAGCGGGCAATGGGGATAGCAGCCAAACAATAGACAAAGGCGAAAGCTGGCCCAATCACGAAGCCCATATAGGTGTCGGAGACTTGATAAGTTTCTTTGATTTTCTCCAATAATGCATTGGCCAAAGTGCGGTCTGCGTAATTTACAAAATAGAGCAACACCAACATGAGGAGCACAAACCACGCATAGCGGCGGCTATTGGGGGTCGTATAGGCTTTATCGGTCATGGATGGGTTGAACTCCCCTAATGCGTAGTATTTTTCTATAATTACTACGCAATTAGAGCAATATTTCAGAAAATACACGCATTTTCATCATTTTGGGCGTGATTTTTTTCGCAGTCAGATTATATTGTTTCCATGAGTTCTAACGCTTCAAAAGCTTTTACGCCGCTGACCATCGGCCCGCTGAAACTGCGTAACCGTTTCATCAAAGCGGCGACCAATGAAGGCATGTGCAAAGGCGGGATTATTTCCAAAGGCCTAGCCGCATTCCATGAGCGCATGGCCGAGGGCGGTGCAGCTATGTCCACAGTCGCCTATTGCGCGACGAGCAAAGACGGACAGACCTTTGTCGATCAAGCCCATCTCTCTGCGGATACTATTGCGGATTTCAAAGTGCTGACCGATGGCGTTCACAAACACGGCGCTGCGGCGCAGGCGCAAATTACCCATGCAGGTTCTTTCACATTTCTACCCAAAGATTTCTCCTCCATGAAACCCATTTCCGCCAATGGCGGGTTTAATAAATTTGGCGTCATGACGGGACGCTATATGAAGAAGAAAATGGACCGCAGCGATATGGACGCTATCGCGGATGAATTTGTCCGCGCCGCGCTTCACGCCAAAGAGGCTGGCTTTGACGCCGTGGAAATTCATATGGGTCATGGCTATCTTCTCGCGCAATTTATCACGCCCTTCTACAACACGCGTAAAGATGAATATGGCGGAACCATTCAAAACCGTATGAAATTTCCGGCGGAGGTTCTCTCCAAGGTCTTGGAGGCTGTGGGAAAGGAACTCGCCGTGACGGTCAAATACAGCCAGACAGATGGTAAAGATGGCGGCAACACAATTACCGAAGGCATAGAGATTGCAAAAATCCTACAAAGCACAGGCGCGCATATGGCGCAGCTCTCCAATGGGCTTAATGTCGAGTCTATCGATACGATGTTTGGTAATCCCCTACCCAAAACATCAACGCCGCCCAAAAATCTGATTGTGCGGCTCGGCATGATGATGCAGCCCAAAAGCAAGGAACCTGATAAGGTCTTTAAACAGCTCTACTCCATGTCCCTTGCCCAACAAATTCGCGCGGCGGTGGATATGCCGCTTTGCTATCTTGGCGGGGCACAGACCATGGATAATGTGAACAGCATTATGGATGAAGGTTTTGATGCTCTAGGTTTAGGTCGTGCGCTTATCTTTGACCCGAACCTTATCAATGCAATGAATACGGGCAGTATTCGTAATTCGGGCTGCACGGCCTGTAATCAATGCGTGACCCTTATGTACACGCCAGGCGGCACAGCTTGCGTTGAGCAAGGCGGACATCGCGGACATGCACCTGAATTAAATACTACTCCCGCTTCTGCGGCGTGATATAAGAGATAGACGGAGGATATTATGGCAACCACAGCAGAATATGGCATAGGCGAGCACACCTTCCCGCGCGGATGGTTCATGGTCGGCGAAGCAAAAGACGCCACAAATAAACCCATCCCGCTACGCTATTTCGGACGGGACTTGATTATGTATCGCGGCGAGAGCGGACGTGTTGTCGTCATGGATGCCTATTGCCCGCATATGAAAACTCATCTGGCCAAGAATGAAAGTTCCTACATCGTCATGGACGGTAAGCAAGTCGAAGGCGATGATATTCGCTGCCCTTACCATGCGTGGAAATTCGGCCCAGACGGCAAATGTAATGAAATTCCTTACTCGCCTGCGCCTATTCCTAAGGCCGCAAAAATACGCAGCTACCCCGTTCAAGAATGGGGTGGACTTATCCTCATGTGGCATGACGAAGAAGAAAACGAACCAGATTTTCAGCCCCACCCCCTGCCCGAATGGGACGATCCAAAATGGGTCAATTGGAACGTCGATCACCTCGGTACGCTTGACTGTCACCCCCAAGAAATTATCGACAACATGACAGACAAAGCGCACCTTGGCCCCATTCACGGCTCAACCGATATGGAGCTATTTGAGAGCACATGTGATGATCACGTCATCCGCCAGCTCCTTGCGGCGGGCCACCGCACATTATCAGACGAAGTTATGACCAATGATACATGGTATACGGGGCCTGGCCTGCTGCTGTCCCGTATGAATGGCTATTACAGCTCGCTCATGATGATTTGCCATACGCCGATTGAAGACGGCAAAGTACGCGCCTGGCATGGCCTGATGGTACAGCCGCCAAACCATCCTATGTCGGCAGAAGATGAAGCCGCAGTACCTGCGTTTCAAGAAGGCTCAAAAATGGCTCTCCTCCAAGACTTTGACGTCTGGGCCAATAAAGCACCATGCCTGTCGATTATGCAAGTCGTCGGCGACGGGCCATTCGGGAAGGCCCGCCTCTGGTACAAGCAGTTCTATAATCCGCGTAAGGATGCTAAAAAATATCAAGCCAAATCGAATGGCCATTGGATTACGAAGGGGACCAAACGCGACCCTTGGGTGGATGCAGCGGAGTAGGTTCTGGTGGATTGATCTCCAAGCAAAAGCGGGCATTAGACAAGTCATCTGAGCAGATTATAATTGAATTTATGAAAACAGCACTCAAGATCATATCCTCCATAGTTTTACTGTGTATGACTTATATTGCTTGGGCGGGCACTAAGTGGATTGCAGTAGATAACGAGACGGGTGTTTTAGAAACCTGTAGATGGAAAACAATCGATGGTGTTAACAACTATGACTGTCTTATAACGTTATCTAATGGTGAGAGCGGGGCAATTAAATCGTTTGTTTTAGATGATGAAAGTCATAAGCAAGTGACTGTCAAAGTTGAGGTAAACAAGCTTAGAAAAAAACGAAAGCGTTACACTTTTATAAGCTCTAGTTGAAATATCAGCTTAATAACTACCTCTGATGAGAAGCAAACACCCTCACTTCAGCTTCTGCCCAAATTTCATCATTTCATAAAATTGATAGGACGGATCCTTTGGCCCCGGTGTGGCGATGTGGGTGGCGGCTATCATGGGGTGGTCCATGGCGGTTTGTGACGGGGCGTTATAATAGGCCCAATCTGCGCCCGCCGCGCGAAGGCTAAATTTCCATTTTCCGCCTCTCTTTTCGTAATTATCGAAATAGCGCCCACCAACGAGTAAATCGACAGACTCGCCCTCTTCTGTTTTGAAGCGGTGAAAGGCAATCATATAAACCTCGCCTTCGGCCTTATTGCCATTAAGCGCGATATTTATGCTGGTGATATTGTGATGCAGGATTTCCATTGGCGCTTGAATTTCGGGGAGCATGTCAATGAACTCCATGGCCGGGCCTTTAAAGAATGAGCCGTGATCATCCATGGCGTCTTCGTGGTAAAGGCTGCGCATTTTGACATGGTCATGCCGGTCCGCCGCATTGCAATAAGCATAAAGAAGTTCTGTAATCTCATGCTTATCTAGCATGGCATCTATCTTTTCATCACGCGTCATGGCGTCCTCCGTTTTTGTTTTATCCGGTACCGCTATTTTTAATCATAAGCGAAATAAAGTTCGTTTATTCCGCTAAGTAAAAGGCTTTGCATTCGCGAAATCACTTGTCTTATCTGTATGGCCTCCGCCGAGGAAAAAATGCGTCAAGGCAGGTTCGGGTTCTTTAAAGACGCGCTCATAAATCCGTTCATAACCCGACGATTTTATCCGCCATAACCCGTCTTCGCTTTTCTCATAGACATCTTGATATTCTGCTGCGCCAATGGTCACCAGATTTTCTTCGGTCAGGTTCATAGCATAATCGAGCAATCTCCAGCGTCCCGTTGCATGCTCCGAAGTTATCAGATCAATAAAGGGCATATGCACGGTATGGCAGCTTACAAATTCAGGATTGAAGGAGCCCTTCACAGCCGAAAGAAAATTGTCTCGCCCGCTTACTTTATAACGGTAGGTTCCGCCGACATAATCAATGTCGACATCCTCAGTGAGAATGGAGTGGAGCAAGTCCAAATCACAGCGGTCAATCCCGTTGCAATAATTATATTTTACCCGTTTGATAGATTCGATATCTTCAAATGACATGATGTTTCTCCCAGAGTGATGCGCAGAATCTAAACATGTAAAAGGCCGAGCTATAACAACTCGCCGCGCAGCATGCTTTAAGACAGTTTATTCCAAACCGTTTCACCGTTCCAAGCCTCGCAGCTCTTTTTGATCATATCATAAAACATAGCGAGGCCAGGATTTGGCGCGGTGAGTTCTATCCATCCCGCTTCGCCGTGCATGTAAATATAGCGCCCGCCTCCTGAAGTGATTTCACAGGCCATTGTCATGCCAGAGGCTTCACATGTGGCAATGGCGGCATCTAAGTCCTCGACAGTGAATTGCGTATGATGCGCGCCCCAAATGCCGGCCTCTATATTCTGCCGATAGGGCGAAGGGCTGTCACAGATAGGCTGAATAAGTTCGATTTGAACATCGCCCTGATAACCGAGGCCAAGGTCAATTTTAATCTCGACGGTTTTGCCGTTCATCGTTGCAGGCATAATCACGCCTGTCATTTTAGTGAACGGTCCTACTCCAAGTTTTGTCCAAGCGGTCGCCGTTTTCTCAAGATCATCGGTCAAAAAGCCTAGCTGAGTTATAGGTCCAAATTTGATCATTTCTCTCGCACCTTCAAAACACCTTGGCGTGTGCCAACCCATGTATCTCCGTTGGGCGCAATGGCGATACTGGCCCAATTATTATTAAAGGCCTCACCTGTCCCTGTTGGAATGCGGACAATTTCTTTACCCGTTTCGAAATCAAGCCCAACAAGCGACCAAAGGCGGTCACCATTATCCAAGAGCTCAAAACTGTAAAAATAAGCAATCCCATTTCCGAGCGAGAGCTTAGGCACGACAGATGGAACCTTTAGCGGGTTCGTCCAGATGGTATCACAACCGCTTTCATCTTCGCGCACATCCACGCGGACTACGCCGCCTTCAATAGCGTTATAATCTTTTTGAATCATGGAATTCGTATAGCCGGAATTATTCTCGAGGATGATGGAACGGTCATAAGCAATCATAGAATTATCTGTCACGCTCGCGCCCTTGGTAAAGACGGGGACTTTGCAAATTACGCGGCTTTCGCCCTCACCCAATGCGCCTCGCCTTGCGACATAGATATTCATGTGATCATCGGCATTATCGGTAAATGTTAGATAGTCCTCTCCAAAGAGGCTCGGTGATGTCCCACTGCCTTGATTGATAGAGCCCACCTTACGGCCAGAACCGCGGTCATATGGCACGCGCCATTGCTGGGTTGGCATACCGTCCACAAGTTTCATGTGATACATGGCATGGTCGGAGACGATATAAGCGCCGCCTTCGTCCAGCGCGAAAGAGTTTTGAATTTCCTCGCCGTTCAAATCAGTCGTGATGACATTTCCATTTTCGGGATTAAGCGAACCGACGCGGCCTTTGCGCGTCACCCACCACAGTAGACCATTATAATCTGGCATAACCGTCGTGATGCCGTCACACTCGCCTGTGGGCCGCAAATTGTTCCAGTGATAGCAATCATTCGGGACATAATCCATCATGTCCCAGCTATCCGTTTCGCGAAATTGCCATTTGCCGCTATCTAACTGCTCGGCTTTGATACGGCGAATGCGCTGCTTGGCATCGGCGAGCACGGCGCGGTCTTCACTATCTAAGTAAAGATAAGCCCCGCCTGATGTGTCCGTGAAAATGATATCCGTATCGCGCTTGACCATAGCCTCGAAGGTCGATGGTCGCATCGGCAAGTCATACATGGCCAGCATTTCGAGTGTATCTTTATGAAGGAGCTGTAGACGGAAACTCGTAAATCCTCCGCAAAGGATGAGCGGGTGCCCGGCCTTGATAAAAGTGAAGGTAGCGCATTGCCGCGCGGCCCTGCCGCCCGCGCGGCGCGTGATAATTTCGACATTACTTGATGATACCGCTTTAGCCGGATGAACATCATTTTCCCAGCTTCCCGCGTGCATGGCGCTTGTGTCCGTAACGGCCATGTGCGGATGCTGAGGCTCGCCAGATGGCGGGAGAATTTGCGGTGTGAAATTGGGGTCTATTCGCGGCGTGAGATCAACGTCTTCTGTGCTCAACGCGAGGGGCGTAACAACAGAGGTTTCATGGTCCATGCGCCATTTAATAAAGATTAAGGCAAGAGCCAAAAGCAAGAGCAAAATAGCCACTGCCTTCGCTATGAATTTCAGAAACTTTTTCATCTTGGCCTATGGCGGTAAGCCTTCGGGCGCGCCAGGTAGAACGGGCTGGAAATAACCCGCGCCCCAACCGCCATCGACGGCAAGCTCTGCGCCCGTCACATAGCTGGCCTCATCACTGGCAAGGAAGAGCGAAGCATTAGCGATTTCGTTTGGCTGGCCAATACGCTGTAACGGCACACGGCGAAACGCCATATTGAGCTGTTCAGCTGGCAAACCTCGCGCATTGCCCATTGGCGTATCAACCCCGCCTGGGTGGACAGAGTTAACCCGAATGCCAGATGTGCCGAGTTCATAAGCGAGTGATTTCGTTAGCCCACGCAAAGCCCATTTACTGGCCGTATAAAGCGTTAGACCATTACAGCCGCGAAGGCCGTCAACGGAACTAATATTGACAATAGAGCCTTTGCCAGCTTCCTTCATAATCGGGGCCACATGTTTCGCGCCAAGCATCGGCCCAACAGTATTCACGCCTAAGATTTTATCGGCATCTGCTGGATTGAAATGCTCAATTGGTGTGAAATGCACAAGTCCGGCATTATTAACAAGCGCGTCAATCGTGCCGAACTCGCCCCTAACAGCGCCGACGAAACTCGCCCAATTTGAATCATCAGAAACATCTAATTTTTGGAAGAAAGCCTCACCGCCAATATCAGCGGCTACGGCTTCGCCCTCAGCGGTCATC
The DNA here is from genome assembly GCA_964522765.1 of uncultured Caulobacterales bacterium. Classification (GTDB taxonomy): domain Bacteria; phylum Pseudomonadota; class Alphaproteobacteria; order Caulobacterales; family Maricaulaceae; genus Fretibacter. The sequence continues at coordinate 7,771 of CAZFWZ010000018.1, forward strand.
ACGTCACCCAAAGCAACCTTGGCGCCTTCGGCGGCAAAGAGACGCGCTGTTGCTTCACCCATGCCGCGCGCTGCGCCTGTGATTATACAGACTTTACCTTCGAGACGACCCGCCACTACATCGCCACCTTAGGATCAGTTTCATCAAGATCGACATAGAACTGACGGAAATATTTACGCCAAGCGAGGATAGGCCCGTCGCCGTCACAGAGGAGCGGTTTTGGGCGATATTTTTTATTATCCCACACAATCAGATCAACAGATTCAAAGCCAGCAGAGTCTTCACCTTCGGCCTCGCCAATGGAATGTTCATAGAGGTGATGTCCGATAGCCGCCTCTTTTGAACCCTCAGGGTATTTTTTCCATTTAAACATCATACGCACGCGTGACATTTCTTCGTCTACAGGAGCCGGCATCGCGTACATCAACATGCTCACGCCGTCTTTTGAATGGTAATTTGGCGCTAAACCGGGGCCATGACTTTCGCCCACAATATAACCGTCCATAATATCATAATGCCAAATATGGCGGTCAGCCCTTGCGGCAACGGACGGAATAATCGGAGCGCCGTGAAGAAATTTCAAATGCGGTGTGTCAACGGAGTTCTCGCCCATTTCCTGAATACAGGTGCCAATGTCCCAGCTATGAAATTTCGTTTCAACATGCGCGTCTTCATCCTCAAATTCAGGATGCGATGGGAGTTCCCATTTAGGATCTTCGCCTTTGGGATGATACCACGCCCAAATCGCGCCGTATTTTTCAATGACAGGCAGAGCTTGCAAGACAGCCCGCTTACGCGCAACGCCCGGCATAACTTTACCGTAAGGGATTTTCTTACACCATCCTTCGGAGTCAAATTCCCAATTATGGAAAGGGCACTGGATATTATTACCAACGACTTTACCGCCATGGCCCAAATGCGCGCCCAGATGGGGGCAGAACGGGTCTGTCATACCAACAGAACCATCTTCGCCGCGAAAGAGAACCCACTCCTTGCCAAACATTTTTTCAATTTTGATATCGCCAGCTTTCAGCTCATGGGTGAAATGGACACAGTACCATCCATATGGAATTGGGAATGGGCAGCGTTCAAGCTCTTCACCAGTTTGGATATGATCGGGATTTACGGGAGCATTCATAGCTTTCTCCTATTCTTCTAAGACTTCTGGAATTAAAGGTTTCGCAGGATTGCGTTCACCAACGACCTTCACAGCAAAGCTCATGGCAGGTCCGGGTGTCGGAAATGATTTTGTTTTCAGTTCATAATCCGGAGTTTCAAGCGCCAAGTCGAGACGATGAAAGACGCGCGAAATCAGCATCCCCATTAAAACTTCCGCCAAGTTTTGACCAAGACACGTATGCGTCCCGCGGCCAAATGGAGAGTAAGCGCCAGGACACATATGTTCTTTGCGCTCTTCATTATAACGCTCTGGATCATAGGTTTTGTGGTTCGGGAAATATTCGTCAAGGAAATGCGGAACAGATGTACCGATAATCAGCATTTCATCTGCTGGAATTTTAAACCCCTCAAACTCAATCTCTTGTGTCGTTGTGCGCATCTGTCCCACAGCGACAGGCCACAGACGCATAGATTCCTTAATGCAGCTTTGGATGTAATCAAGATTACGCACATCCATAGATGTCACCGTTTCTTTGGCGTAAAGCGCATCAGCTTCGGCTTGAACTTTCTCGAGCACACCTGGCGTTTTTAAAATTCCATAGAGGGCACCAGATACCGTATTGGCGACAGTATCGAGTCCAGCCACATATGGGCCGGTCAAGAGAACAGCCAAATCGCGTTTTTGTACAAACTCAGGGTCATCAATATGGGCCCGCATTATATCGCCCAGAAGGTTCTTAGGGAGTGTACCGTCTTCGGCATGTTTCATGAAACGCGCGACTGTTTTCTCGCCCAATTCATCAACGCGCTTACTGGCCTTTTTAAACTTTGGGCTATGTAAAAAGAACTTTGGCTTTACCCGCGCCACCAAAACATTAAGAAGGAAGAGTATATTGACGCGAATATCTTTGACATATTCGAGCGGCGCTTCCCCGCTCATCAACTCGCCAATGACTTGGACAATCATATATTGGAAGGCTTCGAGCACGCCTGTTTTTTGTCCTACCGGCCAGTCTCGCTCAATCGACTCATCAATATATTGCGTGATTTTATGATACTGCCCCTCTGCAGCCTCACGCGAAAACCCTGCCCGCATAATTTGGCGCATACGGCGATGGTCTTCACCGTCAATTTGCGTCAGTGTTTTTGAGGCTCCAAAGTGGTCAACAAAATCATCCCAAAACTCTTTCGACCTCAGCCCAACGCGCCCAGCTTTGGTTGACATGAATTTAGCGGCCTCAGCCCCGGCAATAACAATTTGTCTCCGGCCAAAGACATTGACCTGATAAACGGGGCCATATTCCTTGTAGCATTTTGCGAAAAATGCGGCTGGGTCCTTACCCATTTCCAGCGTGCTCCCAACAATGGGAATGCCTTTCACCTTTGGAATTTTCTTAGCTTCGATATGACTATCTAATTGCGCAACCATTATTCAATCTCGCTTTCATCTTCCTTGCGTTCACGTGCTATCGTTCGGAATATTGCTGACAGAAGGCTCTCAACTTTTTGTTCCGGCGTTTGAGTAAAAGTGGAAAGTGCCTGCGCCAACATCGGGAATTTTGATGTATCCAGACGTTCAAACTGACGCCGCGCGACGACCTCCATAGTCTCGTCTTGAAACTCGAACTCTCTTTGACGAGTAATTTCAATCGCGCCAGCAAAGGCCGCCATGCCGACAATATTAAATAACTCCATCCCCTTTTCAGCTGTGAAGCCGCGGGAGACCATGGACTGTAAAAACTTTTCAATGAGTTGAAACCGAACTTCAAAACCGTAATCCGTTTGCTGATAGCTATTTATATAGCTAGGGTTTTCAGCAAAGAGGCTTTGAATAGCTTCGACATATTCACGCGCTAGCTTTGACCAATGCTGCCCATTATCTTCGGGCAGTGGCACATCAGAGAGAGAATGCACCGCCGCCGCGCGCATCAGTGCCTTACGGCTATCGAAATATTGATAGAGCGTAGCCGTCCCGACATTCAGATGTGTCGCCAGCCGTTTCATCGTGAGGCCTTCAAGACCAAGCTCTACGGCTCCTTCTAAAATCTCTTCATGCGAGAGCAAACGCGGACGACCATAAGTCGTTTGTTTTGCCTGATTTTTCGCGGTAGAAGATTTCATAAACTGACTTTCCGAACGATGTTCGGATATTCACTTATGTTACTGGATGAGTCAATGAAAAAGCCGCTTAGATACAAAGAACTTAAGGAATTAACCGTCAGTCATCCTGCGCGTGAAACTTTCGGCCCAGAGTCAAAAAACCTCTACATCGCCGTTGAATTAGATGACTCGCAAACAGATTTAGCGGAATGGCTGAAAGGCTTACCCTGTCCCGTCATAGGGATTGGCGAAGGCGCGCTTAGTAATGCCTGCGATGTCGTGTTGAATGACGACACAAAACTTCAAACTCTAGATAAAAACATCCATCACGCGCCACTCGCCGCGATGGTTTTAGTACAGTATTTACGCGCCAGCGAAAGCCTATCACTGCAAGACGCTTTAACGGCAGAAAGCTTTGCTTATGCGGCGGTTCAAGATGGGCCCGAATTTCAGAAGTGGCTGGAACAGTATGAAGGCGATCCCTTACAGATTTCGGATACGCCCGTAATTGACGTCAATATAGACAATCAAACTTTATCGCTCACCCTCAATCAGCCGGAAAGCCGGAATGCTATCGGCACAACTATGCGAGATGCGCTTTGTGAAGCTCTGGATATCGCCTTGATGGACGATCAGATTTCCAAAGTGACACTCACGGGCAATGGGGCAGTATTTTCAACAGGCGGAGCCATTGAAGAATTTGGCGAAGTCTCTGACCCTGCTACTGCCCATTGGGTACGAAGCCTGCGCCTTCCCGCTTGGCGGTTAGCGAGACTAGAATGCAAGTTAGATATACATGTCAACGGAGCCGCAATTGGGGCTGGTGCAGAAATAGCCGCATTCGGCACGCATGTGACCGCTTCATCCAAAGCATGGTTCCAACTTCCCGAGTTAAAATACGGCCTCATTCCCGGTGCAGGTGGCACAGCAAGTATCCCCCGTAGAATAGGACGCCAACGTACAGCTTACATGGCATTAAGTATGGAAAAAATACGAGCGGAGACGGCATTGGAATGGGGCTTAATCGATGCTATTATAAACTAGCTGGCCCGCTATCCATGTGGCTTGAACTTTAACGTCCAAAAAGCTCTTCCGCGCATCCGCCCAAGGCTTGTCCAGCAGGCAAATATCCGCTGTTCCGTCGACCTCAATTTTACGCGAAGGCGCACCTGCATCACTCGCAGGTTTCGTATAAATCGCTAGAGCCTCTTCGGGCGTAATAGCTTCATCTTCAAACCCCATTGGCCGCCTAACAGCTGCTGCCATAGCTGCCCAAGGGTTAGGGTCGCCAAATGGCGCATCACTGCCCGCCGCGAGTTTGAGGCCTGCATCCTGAAACGCCTTTAACCGCCAAAGATTTTTGTGATCTGCCTGCGGGACTTCTCTGACATAAGTCGCCTCACGTTCAGTAATGAAATTAGGTTGCGTCACGACGATAACGCCAAGTTTTTTCATCCACTCAATCGCCGCCTCGTCCGCTATCGCGGCATGCTCAATCCGATCTCCATACAGAGGCTCCGCCATTTCAATCGCGGCGAGGGTGAGCATTAACTCCGCCCGCGTGACGCAATGTGCAGCCACATTACGGCCCGCCTGATGTGCATGCTTTATTTCGCCAGCCAAGTCCTCAAGCGCAGGTAGATTATGGTCGTGATAATGGAGTTTCAGATGTTTAGATTGTTCAGAAGATAACTCTGCACGTCCCATGATAGACAATCTCAATGGCTTTGCGGCCTGAAGATAATTCTCATATTCAACCGCGCCATTGCTCGGCGTGACTTCGGTTACGCCTGTGATCCCGTAAGAGAGCAGCCTATTTATCAAAGGGGTCAAATTCGGAAATTGCGATTTCGTTCGAAGCTTTATATCACTATCAAGCCATCGCCCATCATTAGGTTCGCTCAATCCTAATTCAGCCATAGCTAAGCTATTTAAAATCCAAAGTCGTCCGCCACGGTGTTGAATGCGGATGGGACGGTCAGGCCCGTTTTTATCGAGCCAGTCTCGGTCAATTTCTCCGGCCACACTATGATGATAGCCAACACCGCGCAGCCATCCCTCGCCTCCTCGGTTAAGCGCCTCATTTAAGTCATTCTCGGACGTCACCTCGGGCGGGCCGCAGCGCACAGAATTCATCGCCGCCGCTGTCGCATTAAGATGAAGGTGATGATCATGCAGACCTGGAATGAGAGCGCCACCTTTCGCATCGAAATATTTATTTCCCCGAATGTCATTTTCGATGCGAGCGATAAGTCCCTCAGCCAGAACAACATCGACAAGTTGGCCATCAATTTCGCAATTTCGAATTATCATAACCACGCCGTATTATCTGCTCCGAGTGATTTTACGTCGCCACTTGTCTGCCTTAAATCATAGAGTGGTGCGTTATTTTTATCGGCTATGGCCTGCCAGTCTTTTGCAACAGCTTTAACATTAGTCGGCAAATCTCCCATGGCGAAACGCAATACATCCCGCATAGATAGATCAATCACAATCCCGCCGCCTTGATTGAGACTTGCTTGGAGCGCCAAAGCCAGATGCAGTCCATTGACAGGATCCGCGATAGCATCACCCACAAAACACGGTTCCCCGTGAGCTTCATCCATGACGCTAGCCAGCCCTGCTGAAATGCCAATATCATCACCAAAGCCAATACGGTTTTCGGATTGCCCATAGGCCGTTAGACGTGCCCATATTTTCCCAGGTTTTTGCGAGGCAAATTCCTCGGCAATAATGCCGAGTTGGCGTAAAGCGCGCGGCCTCGAGGCTTCAATAACAATATCCGCTTTATGCAGCAGTGTTTTTAACTGCTCCAAACCCTCTGGCTCACGAAAACTCAGCGCTACGCAATCTTTCCTCGCATTAAGTAAATCATAAAACCCTTGATGGCCGAGACGCATCCCATCTGGTCTTGTCGGACTTTCAATTTTGATAACTTGCGCGCCTATCATACCCAGCAAACTGGTCGCAAGCGGCCCCGCCCAAAGGCCTGACAGGTCAACAATTAAAGGAGCCTCACATACCGCTTTTTCAAAATGCTGAACGGAAAACCAATTCTTAGGTTTTGGTGGCAATTTATCTTCGGCAACTGCTAAGCCAATTTCGGCAGCACGAGAGACTAAATAATCTGTTTTTTTCTGCGCAACAAACCCCGCAATTCCGTGCCAATCCTCCGCATAATCCTCAAGCCACGCTGGGATTAAACCCCAATCATCTTCGCGCACGAGGTTAAGGGCTATACGGCCATCAGCGCCATCCATTAATCGGCCATAACCACCCGCGCAGAGTCGACCCTTCCGCAGTGTTTTACGTAGACGAGCACGTTCACCTAAAAGCTGACTTCCGTGGTCAGGTAGATTTTCAGGGCGAGGCGATATGGCTTTCAATGCCATCAAGGCCCCATCAGCATGGCTTGCCAAAGGTAGTGGCAGCATTAGACCCGTTGTTTGTAGGAGGCCCGACCGCTTATAAGCCGTTGCTGGATGATCAGCTAGAGTCTCAACTCGAACACTCTCCCCTAAATCCGTCAATAATTGAGAGGCATAATTCGCCGCGTGGTTAGTCTGCAAAACCGTCTCGGATAACGCGGCGCAAGAGTTTGCCTGTTTCATTATAGGGGAGTTCATCCATACGCTTTATCACGGATGGGACGCGTGAGGAACGTAAGTTTACACGGACTAACTCGCAAAGCTCCGCATCACCAATATCATCAGGGCAAACAATGGCTACCCCAACAGCTTCGCCCCACTCTGTGTCTGCGACGGCCACGGCGGCAACGTCTTTGACGGCTGAATGAGTGCGAAGAACATCCTCAATTTCGCCCGGGGAAATATTCTCCCCGCCGCGCACGATGACATCATCTGCGCGCCCATCAATAAAGAGATAACCGTCTGCATCGACAAAGCCGCGATCTTTTGTAAGGAACCACCCCTCTGCATCGAGCTGTGAACCAAGCCCCTTATATTCTCCGCTCACTTGATCGCCGCGCACATAAACTAGGCCCGTTTCTTCGGGGACGCAAACATCGCCGCCTTCTGAACGGATTTGCAATTCAATTGACGGAATAGGTTTGCCGGCAGAACTAAGGCGTCTTTTGATTGCGGGGTTTGGACTATTAAAGGCCTCGCGGTGATCTTCTGGTCCGAGCATACATATTGTAGCACTGGTTTCCGTTAGCCCGTAAGCATTGGTGAAGTTCACATGAGGCAGTATAGTCATGGCCCGCTCTATAGTCTGGCGCGGCATCTTTCCCCCACCATAAGCGATATTTCTCATAGTCGGTAATTCAAGACTATCACCTGCATAATCGACAATACGTTGCAGCATAGTCGGGACTAAAAATGCATTGGTAACATTTTCTTGTTGCGCCAATTCAATCCAGCCTTCAGGCGAAAAGTTAGGGAGCTGTACCATACGCCGCCCCGCATAGGTCGAGGACAATACCGCTGCGATACCCGCAATGTGATATGGCGGCACCGTTAGCAATGCCGCTTCATCTTCATCCGCGCTCATAAATTCCACGGTCCCAAAAATATAGGCCATCAAATTGGCGTGACGTAGGATTGCGGATTTCGGCTCGCCCGTAGTGCCGCTTGTGAAAAGCTCTACAGCAGTAGCGCCACCCTCATGGGGAGCTTCGCTTTGCAAAGCATCGCCTTTGAGGATGGTATTTTGAGAAACACATTCAATACCGTCCAAAGAGACTGAATGAGATGTAATAAGCTTAGCTGGCGAGATGCGTTTCATCTGCGCTTCAAGCTGCTCTCTTGTCAGTCGATAATTTAGTGGTACGAATTGCGTTCCTGCTAAGGCTGCGCCAAAAAGAGCCGCGGGAAAGCACGAATCAGCCTCGGCTAGGAAAGCTAGCTTTTCATCCTCGCTCATATGACCCGCAACGCGCTTAGCTGCATCGCCTAACTCTTCAAATGTCAGCCGTGTTTCGCCGCAAACCAGCGCTTCGCGATAGCCCATAGCCTCGCTTGCCATTTGAAGGATAAGATGAATATTCATTAGTCAGAAGACGGTAGCTTTTTAGCAGCTTTAATATCGATGACGTAACCTTCAATCGCTATTGAACCTTCACCGCCGCGCGTGCAGAGAAATTCCATTGTCTCATCCGCATCGGTATAGCGTTTACCCACCAAAGTTCCTGTATTCTCCCCGTTCATTTCTCCAAGCTCTGCTGGGTCGCCAACTTGCATCGGCGCGCCGCCGCAAGAAATTTCAAGTTCTTCTGCAGGCACACGCAAAGCCATAATTTGTGTTTTACAAACTGTACTGGAAAGCTTTGTTCCAGGTTTATAAATTTGTCCCATCTTAAGCTGCTCCTATAATTGCACCCGCCACACCTGAGGCAAGGAAAGCGGTCTGCGCATTTTCAATTTGATTGGCCGCTGTACCGCGCATCTGACGCACACCTTCTGTAATATTATTTATCCCGTGAATATAGGCCTCGCCAATAAGCCCGCCATTTGGTGAGAGCGGCGTAGCGCCATCGAGTTCTAAATTACCATCCGCAACATAATCCTTGGCTTCACCCAATCCGCAATAACCAAAGCCTTCGAGCTGTCGTAAGACTTGCGGCGTGAAATTATCATAAATCATCGCAACCTTCGTATCTTTCGGTGCAATTCCGCAGCTATTAATTAGCTTCTCTGTGACGCGCAGAGAAATATCATTGGTCAGCAAGTCACCTTCGTAGAAGTCAGAGATAATTTCGTGATTAAAGAGCATAGAATATTCTGCGCCTAAAATAGGGACGGGCTTTTGTTTTAAATCTTTAGCTCGCTCACGCGTGGTCACAAGAACAGCACAACCGCCATCGGATTCCTGGCAACAATCCAAGAGTCGGAACCACGGCTCTACAATCCAGCGCGAGTTCTGGTGATCTTCTAATGTAATTGGCTTTCCATAAAAAAATGCATCCGGGTTAGTCGCAGCGGCCTTACGGAAGATGACGGATATCTGCCCTAAATCCTCAGACGTCACGCCATATTTATTCATGTAATGTCCGCAAGATAAAGATTCCCACGCGGCAGGAGTTTGCGCACCGAAAGGGAAACACCATTCCATAAAGGTCGAGCTATGGGCGTCAGGCGAAAGGCTGTGATGAGATTGACCAAAGCGATATTGGCTCCGCTCATTCATGGCACGCCAAATGATAAAGTAATCACACATTCCGCTTTCAACCGCATTTTTGGCATGGACCAGCGTTGTTACCGACGCCGCCCCGCCCTGCGGCAGCCGCGTTGTGTAATTAATATCACGGCAGCCCAAAGAGCGCATGACGTCAATCTCGTCAGACTTATCTATCGCAAAAGTTACAAGACCATCAATATCATGCGGCGAAACACCCGCATCTTGGCAGGCCATCAGGACAGCTTCCGAGGCGAGTTGTTGCTCGGACCGGCCCGAGGCTTTGGAAAATTCGGTTTGACCTATGCCGACGATGCAGGCTTGTTGAGATTCAGCAACCATTTACGTCTCCATATTTTTCGAACTAGGCAGGGCTTTGAAAACAGGGACAGCTTTTCCGCCTGACGTTTCAGCAAATTCTACGTTAACGCGCATGCCATATTCGGGCGCGGTTTCGCTTTCCATATTAGAGACAAAGCGCACACCTTCATCAAGCTCGACAAGGATAATCCAAGGGCTTTCTTTAAAACCATAACTTGCGGGACGGACTTGCCGCGCCCATGACAAGACTGTGCCTTGCCCTGACAGCTTTTCTTCCGTCTTTTCGGTTGAATGGCATTGCGGACAAATTGCGCGGGGTGGATGCCACAACTTATTACAGGGTTCGCATTTCTGCACGACGAGTTCACCCCGTTCGCAGCCCTCCCAGAAGAAGGTTGAATCGATACGTTGGATAGGGTCAGGTCTCATATATTTCTTTCTCAATCGTGCCAGATAACGGCTTGTGGAAAATTGGGCGAAGCTAATTTACAAGCCCCAAGGATTTTCCATTTCTTTTTGACCCGGCAGAGGCGGGTCACAAAGGATGGCTGTTTCATTGGCCATGGCTAATATCTCTTTTTCGGAATACCCCATTTCTTCCAAGATAGATTTTGTACAATCCCCGACAATTAATGGCGTAGAGCCAATAACGCCCGGCGTATCTGAGAGGTTATAAGTCAGGCCGATTTGCTCTAACTTACCGACATAAGGATGATGATATTCTGCCGTCCAATTTTTGGCTTTATAGTCTTCATTCTCATAAATTTTGCGCGAGGCCTCCGCATCTGAAATCGCGGCTGGTATTTTTTCCTTAGCCAGATCAACCATTAATTCAGCTGATGAACGCCCTGCAAAAGCTGCCACTTTGCCTGCGCCTGCAAGCTTATCCAAAGCCGCACGGTGCGCATCATTGACAGCCGCCACCTGAATCCATTTTCCATCCGCACATTTGTAGAGACGGTAATAATCCCCATAACCAGTTTGGTCTGCATTCAAACGCGCACGTTCCACAGCTGACCCGTCAGGCTTAGCCACAGCATAGCTCGTATTGAGCAGGCAAGCATTGACGATAGATGTATCAACGAATTGCCCTTTGCCTGTGCGTTCCCGCTCCATCAACGCGTTACAAATGCCGACCGCCGTAAGAAACCCATTCCCCGTATCGCCGAGTGATGTCAGCGACCACATAGGATGTGTATCACCACCTGCGTGTAGCGCCCCGTCTTCGTGCTGCACCCCTGCCAGACACGCACCCGTCTGATCATTCCCAGGCAGGTTTTTACGCGGACCTTCTTCGAAGCCGCGCGAGTGGCAATAAATTAAATCCGGAAATTCTTCTTTCAGGCTGTCATAATCAAGGCCCAAACGCTGCGTCGCGGGATAGCGCATATTGTGCTGCACCACATCACAAGTCGCGATGACTTTCTTGATGGCTTCCATACCTTTCGGATGTTTCAACATCACAGCAAAGCTCTTCTTCCCGCGATTGGCCATGTAGGCGATATGGCAACGGTGCCAATAACTATCCCAGAGCGTATTCATCTTGATAACTTCCGCGCCCATATCGGCGAGAAGCTGACAACCAAAAGGGCCTGCAATGGCAAGGCCTAAATCGAGGACACGAATACCGTCCAATGGCCCCTTGCCTGTTGGGGTCGCGGGAACTTTGTGCGTTTCAATATCAGGCAAGCTCGCCGCGTGAGCTTTCACCGTATCAGTATCTGCACCGCGTACCCGTGTCGGCCCTTGGACAGCGCCTTGGCTATTGGTCAGGCGGTAAGTAATACCGACCTGATTTATCGGGCCAAGCTCAGGGTCATCCAACGTCGTCACGCAATTATCTGCGATTAAAAGCGGGTCCGTCAGGCTCTCTTCAACAGAGCGGCAAGGTTGCATCGTCATATTGCCATCCGCCGCCGCCTTAACCCAATCATCGCAATTAAATTTCTTAATCGCATCAGCCAAAATCGGTTGATAATGTGCCATGACTAACAGCTCTTCGGGGCCAATGCCAAAACGATCAGGATCATTTTGAACGGTCAGATCAGGTGACGCGTCGAGCGTATGACCTTTGGACGCCTCTAGAATAAAACGCGGATTAGGCACCCAATTATGAAGCCACTTCCCGTCTGCGCATTTGAAATGCCCTTTAGGAGACGCGCTGCCCATAATCCAAGTGTTGAAACCTTGCGCGTCAATGTCTTCAGCGCTCTGCCACACACCCGAGCCGCAAGCCATTGCGCCTTGCTGCAGTGATGTTGAAACTTTTTGGCCTCGCCCTGTTTTTTCGCGGGCGAATAGCGCAGCAGAAATACCTGTTAACGCAGAGAAGAAAGCGCCCATACTCGGCCATTTAGAAGCGACATGAAGCGGGCCTTCACGGTTCGGCCCCTGCACATGGTTAGGGTCAATTTCGACAGCGTCCGCAAAAGGGTCTTCGCGGCCCGCCATGTGGTTTAGTGCGCCCTCAGCCCAACCACGCTGTTCATATTGCAAGCCAGATGTGGCTGCAACGAGCGCATCATATCCAGGGCGATCATCGTCTTCGCCGTAACCCGTGATAGAACAATAAATCAACTTCGGATTGACAGTCGCCATTACGGCGTAATCAATACCGAGCGCTTTGGTCTTGCCCGGCGACATAGATTCTATGAGCACATCCGCCTCAGCGACAAGTTTTTTAAAAAGGGTGAGGTCGCCAGAATTTGTTAAATCCAGAACGGCATTTTTCTTGCCACGGTGCCACACTTTGTAACCAAGCGTATCAGGAAATGGGTCGCCTTGAGGCCGTTCAATTCGCGTGACATTGGCCCCATGATCAGCCAACAACATTCCCGTCATCGGCCCTGCAATACCCCATGAGAGATCAAGAACTTTGATACCGTCCAACACACCTGCCATAGTCCACTTGCCTTATTTTTCTTGCCGCGCTAGGGAGTTTCCGAACGCTGTTCGAAAATAGCTTTTGAACGGTCACAGTCAAGCTGTAAAGAGGATAAAATGCCAACACTTCATGTCACAACTGCGACAGGCGAAAGCCAAACCGTGGAAGCCACGATAGGCGCGTCAATGATGGACGCCCTGCAAGCGGTTGGCCTCGTCGAAGGCACGTGTGGCGGCGCGGCGAGTTGCGGAACTTGCCATGTTTATTTCGCGGATAAATCCGCCGCAGGTAAGCAAACTGAAGATGAAGGTTATATGCTCGAAGGGCTCGAAGATTTCGTAGACATTCGCGAAGGATCACGCCTCTCCTGTCAGCTTAAAGTGACCGAGGCGCATGAAGGCCTTAAGATTGAAATTGCGCCGGAAGCTTAGGTGGCAAAATCCCTTATAACGACAGTCGAAGGCCTTGATTTTAAAGCCATCCTGTTTGAACCTCTGGAGGCGAATAAAAACATCACTCTGTTCTGTTTACCCGGCGGCGGATTAACGCAAGATTATTTCAACCTCGCCCCTGACTTTAGTTTCGTAAACCGTATGACCGCATTGGGTTATTCCGTTATCACAATGGACCACCCCGGCATTGCGACCAACGCCCTGCCCTCTGACCACCCCTATTATACACCTCGCCAAGCGGCGAGTTACTTCTCTCAAGCTTTGGAATCATGGGACGTAAAAACCCCAATAATTGGAATTGGGCATTCTATGGGCGGCATGTTGATTATGTTGATGCAAGGCAATCATTCGCCCTTCAAAGCTCTAGGCCTATTTGGGTCCAGTGCGGGAGGTTTGGATTGGGGACTATCTGAGGATGAGAAAAAATACATTAATGATGAGGACAAATTTACACGCGACCTCGAATCACTGTCACTCGCAAAATTCGGAACACCCTTTACCCGTGCAGGCGCCGGCCCAAGCGGAGAGTCCATCACCTTTGGCGGCGAAACCGACGACCTAACAAAACGCCTCCGAGAGATTTCATGTGAAATGAACTCCGCCTCCGCGATGATGAGCATGATGCGCGGCAGTTTTAAATCAGAAGTCGACGCGATTGAGGTCCCATTACTCTTCGCCTTTGGCGACCATGACATCGGAATTCCGCCAGAAGACGCCCCGAAAGACTTCATAAATGCGCCGAGCGCAGAATTAGTTGTCTTGGAAAAGACAGGGCATAATCATTTCGCCTTTAGCTCGATGATAACGCTCTGCAAAAAACTAGATCACTGGGCGTCTAACTTAGACTGAGTATCTCGGATACGGTAATTGAGCCAATAGATTTCATAGCTATTATTATCTTTGGCCTTGGCACGTTCAAGTAATTGTTCTAGCGCCATTCTCCGGACACTTAAAGCCGGCGCGTTATTTGGCTCTGCGCCAAGAACAATATCAATGAGGTGCAAAGCTTTAAGCGGCTCACCTGAAGTTACATAGTTTCCGGCCTTTTCCTGCAATCTTAACTCACCACCCCCTGCGGTTATATCGTGATAGACGGAACTTATCGGAACGTCATATAGCTCCGTCGTCTTATCAAAATGGAACCAAGTCGCATAATATTCCCAGATGGATTTTACCGCCCAAGACACTTTGCCATGCTCTTGTGTGAGTGCGAGGTCGACAGGCAATTTAACTTCGCGCATTAACTGCTCAACCGTTTTCCCTGCATTCATACCTTCCACGGTTTTATCATGCACATATTTCGTAGCATCACGCATTTTCACAAGGCCGCTTTGTATCACCGTCTTATCTGTGATGGGCTCTTTATGGCTTGGCACAATCATTTCAGGCCCGAGCGCGATAATCGTTTCAAGCGACTGAACATACTCAACAGGTTTGCGAATTTTCTCGCCGCGCATTGTGAAAATATTTGGGAATTGTGGGAAAAGCGGCCCGAAGAAATCACCAGCAAATAATATTTTTTTTTGCGGCAGCCAAAGGACAATATTATCTGCCCCTTCTGCCCCAGGCAGAGCATGGATTTCAAAATCCATGCCGCCTTGTGAGAATTTATGAGGCTGACCATTAGGAACGGTGATGCTCGGCCCTATACCGCCATAGGCAATAAATCCAATACGCGGCGGACTTTCTGGCATGAAAGGAAAGAGTGTTTTATTACGCCCCCAGAAATAATCTTGCAATTCGGTGAGATAGCGCTGCTCTTCTTCAAATTCAGCATGGGCGACAATATCAACGCCCTCCTTATGCCAAAACTTTACCCCCCCCTGATGGTCAGCATGGGAGTGAGAAACAACGATATGGGATAGCTCCAAATCCGTCACAGCGGCGTTTAACGCATCCATTTGTTTCGGCACCTGCGTCGCAAGCCCTGTATCAAAGAGAACATCCTTGCCAGACGTCGTAATTAAATGCGCATTCCCCACACCTGTCGCCTGCCAAATACCTTCGGAAATTTCGCGGGCTTCAATCGGGATATTGATAAATTCAGCCGCAACAGTTCCTTTGGCATCAGGATTAGACGCAATCCGCTTCATGCCTACATCGCCCATCTTATCGACGGCGGCAATTTGGACTTTTTTCTTTAGGCCCGGGATGTGGTTATAAGCCAGAAACAAAATCAAGAGGACTGGCAGGGCATAACCAAAAAGTTTAATAAGTTTAAAATAAAAATCAGTGATTTTACTCATAAGCCAATTTCCCTTTATCACCGTGCCGCTTTTGCAAAATTTTACCGCGGATACCCGAAGTATAGCTATTTAAGTAATCCTCTTGGAGCTCCTCAGCAGGCATAACAGAGACAGCGTAATCCTTAGGCGCGCGCCATCCAGGATGCGGCGCGAGAGCTACGCGCACACCATTGATAGGGTGCAAAGCGCGCCACTTGCGGATTTTGCCTGCAAGCCGTTTCACTTCTGCAGAGTTCGCTTCGGCGAGATTATTTTTCTCTTCTGAATCCACGGTTAAATCAAAGAGAAAGTTTTCGACTTCTGTCGAAGCAGATTTATGGTCGATGATTTGAACGAGTTTCCAACGTTTCTCCATAACGCTAACATGGTACTTATCGAAGATGGGAGAATTGGATGCAAAATAAAGATCGCCTGTGCGCGGATCCTCGCCTGAATTCATCAGCGCGGCCCAACGATCTTGCCCATCGAGCTTTTTCTCGTGCTGCATCTCTATACCTGTGGCCTGGGCAAAGCTTGGAAAGACATCTAAGACGGACATGACATCATCCGTCGCCGTCCCTGCCCCGATTTTCTCGGGCCAGCGCATAATCGCATTCACACGAATACCGCCCTCAAAAGTTTCAAGCTTGCCTCCGCGATAAGGACTATTGTCTGCGCCAAAAGCTTTCAACCCGCCATTATCGGAGAAGAAAAAGACGAGCGTATTCTCGCTCAACCCCTGCTCTTCCAAACTCTCCAAGACCCTCCCTACCGCCTGGTCGAGGCTATCCACCATCGCCGCATAAGTCCGTTTCGGAAATGGGCGGTTGCGGCGTTTTTTATATTTATCTTCCAGTTCTTGCGGAGCCTGCATCGGGGAATGCGGCGCGAGAAATGGCACGTAAAGAAAGAACGGCTTGTCAGGGTCACGTAAATCTTCGAGATAACGCACAGCCTCAGTCCCATGCACATCCGTCATATATTGATCGTCACGCCTTACAGACTTGCCGTTCTCTTGGAGGTCATACCCCCCCGCCACTGTATAATCGAAATAATCAATTTGCGTATTTAAATGTCCAAAGAAATGATCAAAGCCGCGCGAATTAGGCACAAGCGGCTCTATTGTATGGCCCAAATGCCATTTACCAATCATCGCCGTTTGATAACCTGCCGCCTTAAAACTTTCGGGCATGAAATGCTCATCCGGCGAGACACCGCCATTTTGCCAAGGCTGAAACCCCGCATAAATAGAGCCGAGCTTCATCGGGTCACGCGCCGTCATCAGGGCGCTACGTGTTGGCGTGCAAATCGGCATAGCGTAGAAACGATTTAACGTTAGGCCATCACGCGCGAGACTATCAATATGAGGCGTTTCAATATCGCTGCCCCTAAATCCAAGATCTGCCCAGCCAAGGTCATCGGCGAGCAGAATTACGATGTTGGGCTGTTCATATGAAGCGTTTGACCCCTTCGCTATAACAGCCCCTACATCTTTGACAGTCTCAACAGTTTTAGTCTCACTCGCTTGCTGACACCCCATTAACAGGACACAGGCAGAAACTGTTGATAGTAAAACTCTCATAACATGCCTTTTAAATAAAACGGGCCGTCCCCTGCATCTGCTTACACAAATACTAGGACGACCCGTTCTTGCCCCTACTCCCCTAAAATTGAATTAGAAGTTATAGCCTAGTGAAACGCCATAACTTCGTGGTTGGCCAAAGACCTGGACGGGGAAGGCGAATGTTTCAAAAGGCAAAGCATCAATGGTATATTCATCATCTGTCAAGTTCTGTCCCCAGAATGTAATGCTAAATTCATTACCACCTACATCAAAACCCATACCAATATTAGCGCTTACAAGATCCTGAGATGATATCCGAGTTCCATTTTCAGGTACACGTAGCAAGTCATCTTTATGGCTATATGTGACATTGGCAAATAAATCATTTCCACCCCAATCACCATTATAACTCAAGGATGCCAGATATTGATTTTCAGGTGTTCCCTGAAGCTCATCACGTTCTGAAATTGTCATCAAAACAGGGTTAAAGACATCGCTTTGTTCACCATCAATAAAGGTATAACTACCATTTAACGTAAAGTTCTCAGTGAGCGCAAAGAGACCATCAACCTCAAATCCATAAGTCTCCTGATCGGTATTCACCACAGCGCGCGATGTCGCAATCAAAGGGTCAGTCTGAACGGTTGTTTGGACATTGCTAAAGTCTGAATAGAAACCCGCCGCATTCAAGCGCGCACGGCCACCTAAAAACGTACCTTTAAAGCCAGCCTCATAGGCGGTAATATCTTCGCGGCCAAAGTTAAAATCAGACCCAAAGGTTTCGTCTGGCAAGCGAAGACCAACTGCCGCAGCATTAAAACCGCCTGCACGGAAGCTTTCTTTATAACTCGCATAGAGTAAGACATCATCATTCCAATCATATTCTAGCGTTAAGCTAGGATTTAATACGTCATCATCGAAAGAGCTAATGTTTGGCAAAATTGGATTGCCCAAGAGGTCTGTTGTGTCGATAAAGAATGGCGAGAATGACTGCCCGACACCATCCTTGCTTTCATCTGAAAACCGTAATCCTGCCGTTATCCGAAAATCTTCGGTCGCATTCCAAGTTGCCTGCCCGTAAAGTGCTAAGGCCGTCGTATCAATCGTCAGTGTATTAGAGGCGGATTGACGTGCACCCGCTAATGAACCCGCTATCGTTGGGTTTAAAATACCTAATATAGCATTCGCTGTACCTGAGACAGCAGGATTAGGATTAAATGTTTGACCAAATAAGACACCTGCGAGTGGAATTGGGCCTCGGGATGCGGCCGGAAGCGCCTGAATGCCTGGAAATTGCGGCGCGAGGTCAATTGTGTCTACAAAGCCATTAATCGTGAAGGGAGCACCGCTGGCGATTAGCCCTTGATCAATCCCCGCCGTCAATAATGGAGAAAATCCAGCCAGCACAAAGAGGTAATCATTGGCAGCGTTTTGGTTGACGACGACTGGGCCGGTTCCTGTTGTTTCATCATAAAGAAACCCGCCTATTGTATAGTCGATGGCTCCATTTGCGACACTCCCATTATAGGTGATATCGATACTGAACTGATCATGGACTAAGTTACGTGATCCGCCGGGAGGCGATAAGAACAACCCAGCCTCAGGTGGATTACCTGTAAATGCGGAGGCAAAATCTGGGCGCAAGCTTTGTCCTGTCGCGCTGAAAGCTAAAGGAAGAGGCGCAAGCGCTTGGTTAAACCCAGCCGTGATCTGGTTTAGGATTGCCGGATTAGCTGTTGGAATAAGCGTGACAAACCGAGAGCTATCTGCATCTCGGTAAGCAACTGTGGCTTTAACTTCATGCCCGTCTGCAGGCGTCCATGTCCCAATGATTGAAGCACCTTGTGTTACGAGATCACCATCTTCATTTTCAAAACTTGTAGTCGTCTCTTCCTGACGACCATCATCAAATGATGTAATCGCTGCTGCAAAAGGCGCTGCGCCTGTTCCGAAAGACTGATAGAAAAGAGGTTCTTTTCTAACTTCATTATAATCAGCGGCTACGTCGAGTCGGAACTGTTCAGAAAACTCAAGGCCAAAAGCGCCGCGAAATCCAAACTTTTCTTCACCGCCAAAATCAACGCCAGGTCCGTTATTTTCAACCCATCCATCCCGAGTGAGATAAGACCCAGAAAGACGAAATCCCCCTACATCACCCAACGGAAGGTTAACCGCTGCGCTGCCTTTGAAGTGATTAAAGTTTCCGACCTCAGCCTTGAAACGGCCTGTATATCCATCCGAACTAGGTGCTTCTGAAATAAGGTTAATGGCGCCTCCAACAGAATTGCGGCCATAAAGTGTACCTTGCGGACCTTTCAAAACTTCAACCCGCGCCAAATCCGGCAGGTCAAAGGCAAGGCCTTGCGTTTTGCCTAAATAAATTCCGTCTTGATATATCGCTACGCGCGAATCTTGTCCAACCTGTGGGTCCAATATACCAATACCGCGAATATTAACTTGTACACCATTCGCGTCAGCTGAGTTTGGCGTAACAGTCACCCCTGGCGCAATACGGCCAATATCCTCGAGCCCTTCAACACGGTTTGTCTCAAGAGCTTCAAGATCAAAGGCTGCAATAGAAATTGGGACATCTTGAAGACTTTGCTCACGCTTTTGCGCCGTCACTATAATCTCGTCGAGCTGCGCGAAAGCTGGCGCGCTAATCGCTAACATTGACGTTGAAACAGCTAAAGCTGTGAGCCCCTTGAAAGTTCTTGATGACATATCTGTCTCTCCCCTTGTTATATAAGTGCGGCATTTTAGCCTTTATTACTTAAATTCCTAAGGCATAAAGAAAATGGGTGCAATGCAAGAGTCGCAAGAAATGTCGTCAATAATGCGCGATTTATGGTATTCTTGACTCAAAAACGTCATTTTGCGTAGCATAGTTGCATTTTTGTTACGAATTTTGAGATATGCAATAATTAAGTCTAAACAGACTCAAAGCCCGTAACCGCCAGCCACCGCAATCTGCTGTCCGGTGACATAAGCCGCCTTTTCCGAAGCTAGAAAGACAACGGCATGACCAACCTCTTCGGGCTGCCCCCAACGTTTAAGCGCTAGATTTTTCTGAACATCCGCCGTCCAAGCGTCATCAAAGATGCCTTGTTTGGAGAGCTCTAAAAACATCCCCGCTTCAATCACGCCGATCAAAACAGAATTTGCACGGATCCCGTTTTTACCTTCCTCGCGTGCAATCGCTTGTATCAAGCTTTCATTGGCGGCTTTGGGCGCGACTGATAAAACATCCTTATCTGGCCAGCTTAAATCGCCCGCAGAGCCGAGATGGATAATAGAGCCGCCCTGCTCTCTCATATGAGCGATGGCGGCTTGGGCGGCATCAAAGAACCCATGCACCTCCACATTTATAGCATTATGCCACTGCTCGCGAGTTGTGTCAGCCATGAAGACCTGTTTAACAAGCGGCCCCGCGCCCCAAACTAATGTATGCAAACGCCCATGCGTTTTAGCGGCCGTCTCAATGACAGCTTTGGCTGCCCCTTCGACCAAGACATCGCAGTGATGAATACTGACCTTGCACCCTAGTCCCTCAATTTGGGCCGCAAGGTCTTTGGCGACATCTTCTTTAGAGCGCCAGATAATCGCAACATCACTACCCGCTCGCGCAAGCTCCATACAGACAACTCGTCCAATACCACCTGTTGCGCCAAAAACGATGGCCGCGCCTTGTGGAAAATCACTCACATCAAACCCCTTTGCGTTATTTTTTATAACTATGACTACGAATTTTAAGCCTGAAAAGGCTTTTTAAGCTCGATTTGCGTAAATTACTACGCTAGTTACTACGCAAATAGATAAGCCACATAGATAAAAAGAGATCATCATGGGAATAGCCGTTATTTCAGGATCTGCCTCAGGCATTGGGGCGGCCGCAGCCAAACGCCTCGCCGCGCAAGGTCACCGTATTATCGGCATTGATCTTAAGGACGCAGATATAAATGCAGACCTTTCAACGGCTGAGGGCCGCCAAATAGCGATTGACCAAGCCATTGAAATGTCAGGCAGCAAAATAGACCGCCTCGTCCTCGCCGCTGGCCTTGGTGGGCATCTCGATGATGGACAGCTCGTGGCCAAGGTCAACTACTTTGGTTGCATCGCTCTATTGGATGGACTGAAAGAAGCCCTCTCCGCAGTTGATGGCCGCGTCGTAGTTATCTCTTCAAACTCCGCACA
The DNA here is from genome assembly GCA_964522765.1 of uncultured Caulobacterales bacterium. Taxonomy (GTDB): domain Bacteria; phylum Pseudomonadota; class Alphaproteobacteria; order Caulobacterales; family Maricaulaceae; genus Fretibacter. The sequence goes on from CAZFWZ010000018.1 coordinate 28,765, forward strand.
AATGCGGACTGACCCCAAGACACCTTTCGTATTGGCGATGCTGGAGGGCGATGAAGACAAAGCTATGAAGCTTATTGGCGACGCCCATGGCGCGCTCACTTACGGCACGTCTAAACACGCCGTCGCACGCGCCGTCCGCCGTCGCGCCGCTGAGTGGGCCAAACTTGGCATTACGCTTAACGCCATCGCGCCAGGCATGACAGAAACACCAATGTTTCGCGGCGCAGCCGATCATCCCGTCATAGGCAAAAGCGTTGATATGATTCCAATCCCGAAAACACGCGTTGCAACAGCAGACGAAATTGCAGGTGTGATTGAGTTCATGCTCAGTGATCCCGCCGAATATATGCAAGGTAGCATCATCTATGTGGATGGCGGCACAGATGCACAACTCCGCCCTGACGCTTTTTAAGTTTGAACAAACCACTTAATCACCGGGTTAGCCCCATTGACGAAAACCATTTGCTCTATGGCAATTTTATTGGTCTACAATATGTGTTTAAGGGCGGTTTAGATGCCGAGGTTTTGGCGGAGTCTGTTGCGGAGTTAGTCGACCAGCTCCCCGCTTTATCAGGGAGATATCAAACTAAGACAGCAAGTGTGATTTCATCATCGACGAAAGCATCCGTCAAAATACAAACGGCTAATGGCTCAATTGCGGATATCTTAGCCTCTGAAAAAAGACTGCACTACATAGAGCAACCCGCCCGCAAAGATGTGTTGCGAGGCGAAGCCTCTCTCTCAACATTTACATTGACTGAATTTGAAGATGGCGGCGTAGTTTTCGGCATGGCAATAAGTCATGTCTTAACGGATGCAGCGGGATATCACCTTCTCATGAGGCATTTGGCGGATATTTATACTGCTGTTCTAACGCGCAAAACGGTGCCCGACTTTACATTTGCAACACACATCAAAGCCTTTGAGTTTGGAACGGGGCGGCCAAAGGCGGAAACCCTCAAAACGCTAAAACAACGCGGCCTTCCCAAGCCTATTCCGATTAAGGGGCTTCTCGGCAAGGTCATTAAGTCGCTTATTGTCAAGGCGATGGATAAGAGCCTCGCGGATAATCCGCCTGTTAGGATTACTTTAAGCGCGGAAGAAGTCGCTCGCCTCAAAGGCACCGTTCTGGCTGAGAGCGGCGAGGACTGGATAAGCACCAATGTCGCTCTCTGTGCTCACTTCACTTCAATCATGGCGAGACTTAGCTATGGCGAGGACATTAAAACTGAAATACAAATCGGGCAGTTATTGGATTTACGTAATCGCTACTTTGAAATCGATGCAAAAGCGCAGTCCAATTATTTCGGCAATGCTATCCTCATCCATATCGATAAGGCCGCTTTCCCAGACGGCCTGCAAAACACGTCTCGCGGAGCCCTCGCCCGTTATTTCAAACAGCGCCAAGCTAAAACCGATACGGCGGATGTGAAAGACAGGCTCGATCTGCTCGCCGATTGCCTCACCCATGGTTATACTAATCCAGAACTCGACGTAAAAAATCCCATCATATCACTGAACAACCAAAGCAAAATGCCCGTCTATAATGTGAGCTTTGGTGGGCAGCTGCCTGATCGTATCATTCCGCAAGATGTCGGCGATAATATCATGTTCTTCCCGGCTCCTGACGGAGGTATCGAGATTTACATTCGCGACATCGTTAATCCTCAAGGGCAGCAAAAACTTCTAACACCAGACTGGCAGGCGCAGATTTACAATGTCTGATGGCTTGACTCGCAACTAACCATAGGCTTTTCTGAACGCTGTTCGGAAAGTCACAAAATAATAGAATGGGGAATACAATGGCCGATAAAAAAACAGCCTTCATCACGGGCGCCGCCATGGGCATGGGCGCTATGAAAGCCAAGAAACTCGCAGAGCGCGGATGGCAAGTTTTTGCCGGTGTCCTGCCCGGCGCAGATACATCTGAACTCGGCGACAATCCCAACATCATCAAGGTCGAGCAAGACGTTACATCCGATGCCTCTGTCACGGCCAGCGCAGAAACCGTTGCCAAACATATTGGCGAGCGTCCTCTGGATTTACTTATCAATAATGCAGGTATCGCCAATCAAGGTACAGGCCCCGTTGAAGGTATCAATATAAAAGAGATGAAATTTCTCTTCGAGGTCAATACATTTGGCTCTATGCGGGTTTGTCAAGCTTTCCTCCCCATGATCCGCAGAGGCGCAGGCACATCCCGCATCATCAATTTTGCCTCTGGTGCCGTCCGCGCCAACCCTGTCTGCTCGGGCAGTTACAACATGTCCAAATGGGCTGTCGAAGGCTTGACCTGCACGCTTCGTAATGAACTCGCCCCCTTTGGCATTGAAGTCACGTCCATCGAACCAGGTGCAGTGAAAACCCATATGACAGCCAACGCCGAAGAGACCACGAAGGATATTTGGCGCGGCATTTCAGACGAGGTAAAAGCTGTCTATGAACCTCACCTTCGCGAGACAACGACGACAAAAATGGTCGAGCAAATCAATGCAGGTAATGACCCGGATTATGTTACCGACGAAGTCCTGGCACTTTTGGATAAGAAAACATGGAAGCCGCGCTACCTCGTTGGCAAAGATGTGAAGCCGCTTAAAGTTATGGTAAATATCATGTCAGAACGCGGTATGGAAAAAGCCATCCAAAAAGGCGTCGGCATTCCTCAATATAAAGGTTAGAGATGTCCGAAATTCCTGAAAAATTCGCTACCCTAAAATCTGGCACTCCGCGCCTGCGCAATAGCAGCGCGGCGGAACGGTGTGCAAAAATGAAGGCCCTTTGGGAGGCCACGGTTGACCGCAAAGACGACCTCTTCAAAGCGGCCAATGCTGAACGTGGTACGCATGATTTGGATATGGCAGCTGAGCTTGTCATGTTAAAATCCGAAGTTGATTTCATGTGTAAAAACCTCGCTAAATGGATGAAACCAGAGAAAGTAAAAAACTCTCTGGCGACAATGGGCAAGCGCTGTGAAATCCGCCGTCAATCCAAAGGCGTCGTGTTGAACATGGCCGCTTATAACGCGCCAACAGCGGAGAGTTTCGTTCCCATGCTCGCCTCTATCGCAGCAGGCAATGCCATGGCGATAAAACCCTCAGAACTCGCGCCAGACTCCGCGCAAATCATTCAAGAGATTGTCAATAAAGTCTTCCCGTCTGACGAAGCCGAAGTCTTCCAAGGCGGCGTAGAGGTGGCCAAAGAACTCCTCGCGCAGCCCTTTGATCATATCTATTATACGGGCGGCACGGCAGTCGGTAAGATTGTTATGAAAGCGGCGGCAGATAACCTCGCCTCTATCACGCTAGAAATGGGCGGAAAGAACCCTGTCATTATTGACGAGACTGCCAAGCTCGAAAACGCCGCGACTAAGCTCGCTTGGGGCCGCGTAATGAATGCCGGCCAAGTCTGTATCGCGCCTGATTATGCCGTGGTGCATGAAAGCGTGAAAGAGGAATTTCAAACGCTTCTTAGCGAGAAAATTCAAGAGCAGTATAATTCCGCTAAAACAGGATTAGATAAATCTGATTACGTTCCGCGTATTATCAATGAACGCCATACCGCCCGCATCAAAGGCCTGATGGATGACGCCCTTAAAAAAGGTGCGACCCTCGTGAGCGGCGGCGGTGTGAACGTCAAAGATAATTATATCGAGCCGACCGTCCTAACGGACGTAACTGAGGATATGGAGATTATGCACGAAGAAGTCTTCGGCCCCGTCATGTGTGTGCTCAGCTATAAAAACCGAGAAGAGGTCTTGTCCCATATCGCGCCGCGCACCAATTCCCTCGCGCTTTATATCTATTCGACTAATAAAGATAACGTCGAATATTTCTTGGATAACACCTCCTCAGGCTCAGCCGTAGTCAATAACAATTGCATCCAATCAGGCACAAATCCGCGCCTCCCCTTTGGCGGTGTTGGCAATTCAGGTATGGGCCGTATCGGGGGCTATGAAGGCTTTAGAACCATGTCCAATGAACGCTCTGTCGTGCATCAACCGCTCGATAAATTCCGCGACTTCCTCATACAGCTACCGCCCTATTCAGAGCGCTATTCAGGCCTGATTATGAAGGGAATTAAGAAGTAACCAGAAAGACACATAATCCCTTTGCGCCTACAAAGTTGGGAAAGCTTGAGCTGAAAAACCGCATCATGAAAGCCGCTACATTTGAAGGCATGACGCCAAACGGTATGCCGGGTGAGCGGCTGTTTAATTTCCATAAGGCCATCGCAGAAGGCGGCATTGGCCTGACGACAATTTCCTATTGCACCACCGAAGCCGATGGGCGGATTATGGATAATATGATGTGGCTTCATGACGGGATAGAAGACGAACTTCGCTACCTTATCA
>CAZFWZ010000019.1:0-27256 GCA_964522765.1 uncultured Caulobacterales bacterium
ATTTAAAACTGAGGATTTTAAATGGCTTTGATAGTAGTGGAGACTCAAGTTATCTAGAAGACATCGCTGAACTAAAAAAATTGGCAACTAAAAAAAATGATAATCTAAATTTGGAATTGGCCCTATTTTATGAAGATCTTGCAAAAATTTATAATCCATATGACGCTGATACAAAAATAGATGTTGAAAATGTAAATGAATATCTGGAATCATATTTTGATAATTCCAATTGGGAAATTTCTCATAGTTCAACTGTAATTTCAGCAGTTATTCATAGCTATGAAAAGAACCTTTCAGTCGCACTGGAGTTAGCTAGCAAAAGCTTTGAAAAAATTCCAAACACTGATGTATTAGACACTCAAGTCGCACGGTTTTACTCATATGCTACGACTATTTATCTACATGGTGTTTTGAAAAACCCAGAGTTATTTATTTCTTCAATTGATGAGTTAATTACTTACTCGCAAAGAATTGGAGTAAATGTTGAGATTACAAATTACATCAACAATCTAATCTATTCTCTTAAAGGTTCTGACATTACGCCTGAAACTACGAGGCAACTTGTTGAAATTCTCTTGCGCGTAGGTGAGGTTAATCCATCAGATACACCGGGCCTAGTAGAAATGAGAGCGGCAAACGCGCTTATTAGGATTGGCGATTTTCAAGACGCTCTTAAAATTTCACACAAAGGTTTAAAAATTGCAGAGATTCCATTTATTTCAGATCACTTGGAAATCACAAAAATCCAATCTTTAGCAGCTACGGGCAGCGTTAATCAGGCAAAGGCAGATTTAGATGAATTTCTGCAAAAGAAATTACTACTAAATAATAAATTTCAGAAAGCGAATGGAGAAGTCTATAAAGCAAAGGCTCTTATGGCTATGTCCGAAGGAAATTCCAACGCTACATATTATAACATGAACCGTTACGCTGAATTGTCCCTTCAACAACTCTTACAATCCAACAATACTGACACCTCCAATCTACTCGCTAATCTTGAAAATGACAAAGCGCGCCAAGCAGAGCGCGAAGCCGCGCGCGAGGACTTGTACCGGCTTGAACAAGAGGCCCTTCAATCACGGATTGCAGCAGGGCAGCGCGGATTGGTTATTTTCTTTATGCTCACAGTCGCGGCAATGTTGATGGCCGCGTTCTCGGCTTACCGCTCTCGCATCGCGACTAAACTTGCGGTAGCGGCGGAAGCCGCTTTAGCAGGCGAAAAGGCAAAAACCCAGTTTCTTGCCGTGATAAGTCATGAGCTTCGCACGCCTCTTAACGGTATTATAGGGATTGCTGATCTATTATCACGTACGGCGCCGACAGACGACCTTCGCAATAAGGTAAGCATTATCAATAATTCCGGTCAGGACCTATTGAGATTAGTGGAGCAAATCCTAGATATGTCACGTATTGATGCAGATGAACTCGAAATTTTCCCAGAAAGCGTCGATATTCGCGACGTAATTAGCGGTGTTGACGCGCTCTGGCGCCCGACAATTGAGACTAAAGATGTTGTGTTTACAAGCCACGTTGATCAGGCCGTGCCTGAATTTTTAACCCTTGACCCGCTACGGCTGCGCCAATGCGTAAATAATTTAGTCTCTAATGCTGCGAAATTTACGTCCCAAGGCCGCGTACATATGCATGTCACCGCAGACCTCTCAGAGACAGATGAGACAACACTCAAAGTCATCGTCGCCGATACAGGCCTGGGAATTCGCCCCGAGGTTCAAAGTAATCTTTTCCAGCCCTTTGTGCAGGCTGACAGTTCAATCACGCGTCAATACGGTGGTTCTGGACTTGGTCTTGCGATTACCCGTAATCTTGCCCGCATGATGGGCGGTGATTTAACGGTGACGTCCCGTCAAGGCGCCGGTTCAGAATTCACCCTGACCTTCACAGCTAAACATGCCGCGGACACAGAGCTTCTTGACGCTATGGACGACATATTCTTGGAATTAGAAAACGATGTGAGTGTAAATACACAAAATGAAACAGCCTTTCCTACTCGGCTGGCGACGCAAACAGCCCAGGCTAAAGCTCCGGACGTGACAGGCATTGCGAATACGCCAGACGAGCAAGACAGCGTTGATCCGCAAAATCCTGCCAAACCTGACTTTGATAGCCTCACAGGGGTGCGCATTTTAATTGTTGAAGACATTCCCTCTAATCAAGATGTTATGAAAATTTTCTTAGAGCCTGAAGGCTGCGAAATCATGTGTGCCAATGATGGTGTACAAGCCTTAAAGGCGCTTAAAACTCAAGATTTCGATGTTGTGCTGATGGATATTCGTATGCCAGAAATGGACGGTATTGAAGCCACGCGGCTACTCCGCAGCGAAGGAAACCGAAATACGCATGTTCCGATTATTGCTCTGACGGCCGATGCCACTGCTGAGACAAATGCACAGTGTATGGCCGCTGGAGCGAATATTTTCCTTACCAAGCCGATAGTCGCGCTTGAGCTGTACGATTCAATCCGCTTTGTGCGTCGTCAAGCCTATAGCCGCCTTGAAGCAAAATCCGAGACTCAAAACCAGGAACCCGCCCTATCGCGCCGGAGCGCTTAATACCTGCCTTTTTTGTTTCGTTTTTTTTAGCATAGACCTTTTAAATCCGCACAAATTGTGTATGTAAGCCCCACAGATTTCCACTAACCGATGAGGATTACATGTCAGGGTTTCCCGGCCAGAATTTTAATGACCGATTGAAAGAGCAAAAAGCGGCCAAGCTCGATATGCTCAAGCGCGCGAAAGCAAAGCAGCTTGATGAAAAGGCACTTGCAAAAAAACTCGAAGAACGCGCAAAAATAAATGCGGCGCGGGCGGAACGGGAAGCGAAAAAAGAAGTCGAACGGGCGAAAAAAGCCGCTGAGAAAGCTGCACTTGAAGCTGAAGAAGCTCGCAAGTCAGAACTTGCCGCCGCGGCGGCTGAGAAAGCTAAAGCTGACTTGAAAACCGCTCAAAAAGCCCGCCGTGATGCACGCTATGCCGCAAGAAAGCGCCGTTAAGTTAATCAAGCGATTAAATTATAATAAACCCGCCCGTTAACGGCGGGTTTTATGTTTCGCAAGTTTTTCAAGTTGCTGTTAAAACTTTACCACTTACCAGAGTTTTCCATATCCTTCCAAGGCGCCGTAAGCGGTAAATTCTCGCCTTTCTGTAACAGTTCGACCGAGATATTATCTGGAGACCGGACAAAAGCCATACGCCCATCGCGCGGCGGACGGTTTATAGTCACGCCCATATCCTTTAAGCGTTGACAGATCTCATAGATATTTTCAACGCAGTAGGCCAAATGACCGAAATTCCGACCGCCGTCATAACCGCCTTCGTCCCAATTATAAGTCAGTTCAATCATTGGCAGGCCGGGCGGGAGAGGCCGCTCTGCCCCCGTTAACCCCGCGCGGTCTAAATCGTCTTGGCTAGCCAGAAATATCAACGAAAAGCGCGCGTCTTCATTATCGTAACGGCGAACATTTTTAAGGCCAAGCCCATCGCAATAAAATTTAAGGCTTGCGTCAATATCGCTAACGCGGACCATTGTATGTAAATATTCCATCAGACCATCTCTCTTTCAATTTCGTCCTGCAAACTTATAGGCGCACGGCTATGATAATTTTTCGCCGTCAGAAAGGCCAATAAGGCCCAAAAGAAAATAATCAAAAAGAACATCAAAAGTGAATGCACTAAAAGCCCCGGCGCAAAAACTTTATCCTTACCGTTCAGTTCCCATAACGTAAATGTAATCCAATAGAACAGGCCCAAAGCCGGTAGCGTTAAGGCGGCAATCGCCGATAGAACGCCGGCAACATGTAGCGGCGCGCGCGGAGCATGATAGCGCTTATAAGCTCGGACGTAAGCGGTCTCGCTTATGCCTTCGGGCAACATGCCTTGACTAAATTTGTAATGATAGTCCTCAGGCGCTTCCCTTGCGAGGGTTCGGTAACTCAAAAATGCGCGCAGAAAATATATGGCTGCAATAATCAGCAATAACCCTAATCCCCAAATTAATGACGTTTCCGCAAAAATTTCAAAAAATCTATCCATTGTCTCTATATGGGGTCAGAGACCCCAAGGTTTCAATACAATATTATAACATTGCCGTGACATGGGCGCGGCGCGGGCCCCGCCCTCACTTAATCCCCGATTAAATCATCTACGCCAGTGCCTAGACTTTCTAAAAAGCATATTTTTTTGATGGAATTTGGCAAAAAAATGGAGGATAAACACTAAATTAGGGAGCAAAATGGCAAATTTTCGTAACACTTTACCGAGTAATTTGCAGGCAGAAATTGAAAAATTGGGGCGTTTACAGATTACCGAACGTGATGAGCGCTTATTGTTTCAAGGTGAGCCTGCTGAGCAGATTGGGTATATACTCTCTGGCCGTGCCAAAGCTGTATCCTTTAGTGTTGACGGCGTAGAGACATGGCTAGGACATTTTGAACCCGGCGAATTTTTCGGCCACACCGCTTTTTTAACTGACAGTCCTGTGCGATTTGAAGTGAGCGCCGAGGACACAATGCGTTTGCGGCTTATTCCAGCTAACGAGATAAGAGCTTTACTGGACCGCGCGCCAGAAATGGGAGAAATTTTCGCACGCGATTTGGCGAGCCGTTTAGACATGATGATGAGCCGCCTTGTCGAAGCCCTGACGCTATCAGCCAAAGGCAGAGTTTGTGCAGAGCTTTGGAGGTTGTCCACTCCCGTTGGATCAAAACCCGGTATTTCTGTCATCAGACCCAACCCTATTTTTGTCGATATGGCGCTTAGAATTAATTCGACCCGCGAGACTGTGTCGCGCGCTATATCTGGCCTTCAAAAGCAAGGCATTATCAAACGCGAAGCCGGCGCGATTGTGATTGAAAAACCTGAAGCCCTCAAACGTGCCATGCGCTAGAACTCTAGCACATTTGCGGCCGCCTTATTTGGCGACGGGCTTCGCAAAATAGGCTGGAATGTCTTCGTCGCCATTTCGTACATATCCGGCAAACCCCGTTTCCCAAAGGCTTTCGCCTTCAAGTGCAAGTATAGCTGCCATGTCCTGGGATACTAAAATGCTTCCTGGCGATGCGGCTTCAGACAAGGCTTTACAGTCCCAAAGCGGTTTGTCCACAGGTGCAGCGCTATTGGCTAATGGCGTAACATGCAAACCTATGCGGGCATGCTTTGAGTTTTCAAGAGCGGTTGCCACGATGTCCATGGCGTCAAGCGGGTGGTCAATCTTTGCAATAAATTTTCCGTTCTTAGCAACGCCTATTATATTTTTATAAGATGATTGGTCAATTTTACTGAGTGTAGACACCGATAATTTAGACCGGGGCCGTTGATCAGGAAATTCTAAGATAAATTGTGCACGTTCTTTCGCGGCAGCTTCACCAATTTTAGCAAAAGGCGCCTGCCAATCCTGCGCATGATGTGCTGTAAAAGAACGCCCCAATTTACCATCCCAGATTAAGACTTGCCCTGCTTTGGAAGACAAAGTTCGCGCCCGTCTACAAGCTTCCCCCATCGCAACTTTTGCGGCGTAATTATTCAGTACGGCATCAGGCCAATCAGTATAGTCCGTTAGTATGCGAATAGAGCTAGCCCTCTCAAGGCAATGGTCAAAGCGCGCACCCCAATGTGTTGCGCCCTTCTGATCAATTGCGCTCACTGAGGCGGCTTTAAATATGTCAATCGCCACGGGCAAAATAACATGTAAATCTCCGCCCTCCTCCAGCAGCGCCTCAGCAAATATTATGTCCGACCCTGCCGCCAAAGCTCCATAACCAAATCCAATGTCTTCTTTTTGAATTAGATCTGACATAGCCACGAATAGTTTATCTTCATCTTCAATCTTTGAGAAGAGATGCCCCGCAAAATGAACCGAAAGCGGGGCCCTCAATGGCTTAAGCCAATCCATAGGCTCGCCATGTGCCTGCGCCAGTAATCTAAATTGGCGGTAAGTCGCCGCATGGGCTGTATAGTTGAGAGGATCAAAATCCAGTGCCGCTTGCAGCGCGGCAGCGGCGGACGTCTTATCACTTAAAATATAATGCGCTTCGGCGCGGCTTGCGTGAATGAAATAGCGGGCCTCATCTGTATCGCCAGACATAGAGGACAAACGCGAGAGGACGGCTTGGGCGCGCCCCTTGACAATTTCTTTCGGTACTTTTGCAAGTAACGACATCGTCGCAGCGTTTATACCTGAATAATAGCCTGATGTGCTTTGAAAGGCGGCTTCATAAAGGTTTGCAGAATCGCGCGCGTGTTCAATATCTCCGCTGGCGTCAAAGCGGTCTTTTGCCAAGCGTCCCGCAAGTGCCATAATGTCCTCATGGCCACTGACGCGCGCCAAGCCATAACGGTCATACTCGCTCTGCGCAAACTCCGTCGCGCCAGACCGTGCCAAAGACAAAACCGCAAGATGCTTATAGAACAAGGCCTCGGGTGAAGTTTCACTTTCCAGTCCACCCAATGCGTCAATGGCGGCCTTATAAACGCTCATATTGTCGCTGGTATCAAGGCCTAGGGAGGATAGAGGGGACTTTGTTGTCATTTCAGTTCTAGCTCCATCGTATTTTCGCCCCGCGAGAGGCATAGTCTATGCCTTATCTCGCCCTGTCCATGATGGGCATCACGCCCATTTTAGCAACTTGAAATAATCTAAGACCGTCTTAAGGTCACGTCTAGGTGTTTTTGAGGGGGGACGCAGAAAATGAAAACGAGCTTCAAAATGAGGGGTTGGTCCTACGGACTAGGCGTGTTAGGCGCATTTACAGCGTCAACATCGGTATGGGCCCTAGACCTGCCCAAATGCGCGGCAGGGGAATATCTCTGGTTAGTGACAGCCGGAAATCCTTCAGGCACTTTGATGCCAAAGGCCGATATGCGCGTCAGCACGGTAACCTTTCAAGACTGGACAGACGGAAGCAAGACGCTTCGAACGGCAAACTTTACAAATGTCCCAAAGGGCAAGTTAGGCGCCGCGAAGACATTTGAACGCTATAGCGGCGGCGGTAACTTGGGCTGGTTTGCCAAAAGCTGGCCCACAGCAGTTGACGGCTATGCGATTGAAAAATTTAAAGCTCTCACGCCCCGTAATCCTGCCCCTACTGCGCCGGGCGGAGAATATCCAACAGATTTTGCGAGCTCCCGCTTGATAGACGGCTTACCGGGGCAAACACTTGCGCAAGTGCTTAGCAGTCCAAGTTTTGACGGCCGCCTGACCTATGTTGCGCCAGCGCAGGCCCGTATTGATTTTGTAACTATTGCCCTTTGCACAAGTGCCTTGCCGACGCCGCCCAAACCGACACCCTCTCCTTCCCCTCCTGTGGCTGCGCCTGCCGCAATAACGCCTAATGCAGTAGCGCCTGATGACGAACAAGCCCGCATTGCTGCCCGCATCAAAGCCCTGCAAGAGTCCGCGCGCGCCGAAGAAAACGCCCGGAGAATAAAAGAAGAGACAGACCGCCGCAAAGAAGAGCGTTTGCAGCAAGAGCAAGCTGAAGCCGAGCGCGCCGCCGCGCAAAAGCTAGAGGAGGAACGTCTTGAGGCGGAGCTGTTAAGAGACAAGGAGGCGGCTCATAACATTGACGCCCCGTTAAGCACGGTTAAAATAATTGAGACGCCGCAGACAGACACAAAACCGGCACCGGCACCAAAGTCGAAGCCAACCCCTTCTACTCCCAAAGTTACAGTGCGCAGCAACACTGTGAAAGCCCATATAAAGCGCGATATGATTATGAGCGGCACAATGGCGGCGGCGGCGATGTTGAACGTGGCCGTGAATGCACTGGGTAATATGATGCGCGCTGCGAAACCAGCGGCCCCTACGCCGGCCTCCGCGCCAACCCCTGCTCCCCCTGCGCCCACGCCGTCCAAAGCTGGCGCAGGCGGCATGAACCGCGGCAAGAAAAAAGAGAAAGGTAAAAAGCCGCAGGGCGATTTGCCTGATTCCATTTCTACGCCTATTCCAACTACGTCAGCAGCTGCCACAACTCTACCGACTACGGCGCCGCCATCTACCCAGCCTAATACCGTTAATACACCTAAGCGCTCTAATGCGCTGTCATCTTTGCAAACGGCAGAGAAAGGCGTCTTATTTCCAAACTCGCTCTCTCAGTCGGGGCAAATCCCTGATGCCCCTGCAGCCGTAGACATCGCCTATGCCGCGGTTGGACGTATCGGATATCCGCATGCCCCCCGCGCTGCACGTGACGCCATGGATTTGGGGTTTGGGTCAGCCGTATTGATTAGGCCCAACAAAGTACTGACCAATTATCATGTCTGGACTATCATCAAAGACATGCTTGGAATCGGTGTTGAGTTTGAAGCGCGCGAGAATAATGAAGTGAGCGAATTTATTACGCTTGAGAACAACACTCCAGAAATTCTCAATGGGATTGATGCTGTTGTCTTAACCCTGTCTCGCCAGGTAAGAGGGCGAGCGCCTATCTGGCCCAAAGACATCGACTATGCGGATCCAGATTTAATTGGCCGAGAGATATACGCCATTGGTCATCCGGTTAAGCCAGAGGATGAAAGTTGGCTGATGAAAAATGCGGTTGAAGACGTCTTCGAGAGCAAGACCCCGCTTTGGAATGTGAAACGATATAGCGTTGGCCCGATTGTGAAACATAACGAAGATAGAATGGGCGACATCTTATTTGAAGTCCCCGTACGCGAGACGATTAATGCCTCCGCACTTACGCCTGCGCTGTGTCACCGCGCCTCGACCCTTGGCGGCAATTCAGGCGGCGCGATTATTGATACACAGACTGGCGATTTCCTGGGCCTTCATTTTGGCGGTCAATATTGGAAAGATGAAGATGTTAATTATGCCGTGCCTGGGCGGCTTATTCTCAAAGGGCTGACAGCCTTGGGGCTCAATACGGCATCTTCTGATATGACGGCCGCATTACCAAAAGACGGAACTGTCGCGCTTAAGGGTCCTGAGGACGAAAAACCGGTGGAGACAGACCAAAATCCTGAAGCCGTTACTGAAGATATCACTGACGATCTAGACTCACCCCCTGCTGCGCTCAACATAGAGCCGGAACCTGCTGCGCAGCCAAACACGGATACCGCCGCAGATGAAACGCAAAGCCTAACGGATTATATTTCTGCGCGCGGCCCCAATGATGACGCTAAAACAAATCAAGAGCCAGATGATTTGACCCTTATCGAGGGTATCGGTCCAAAGACGGCAGAGGCGCTGAGGGCTGCAGGTGTGTCCACTTTCAAAGCCCTCTCCCAAGGTTCGCCTTATGATTTACTACCGCTGCTTGAAGCCGCTGGCCTGCCGCGCCGCGACCCCACAACATGGCCAGCGCAAGCCGCGCTAGCCGCCGAGGGTGATTGGGACAAATTAGAAACGTGGCAAGACCTGCTCCACGGCGGGGTAAACCGCACATAGCCCAGCGTCTGAATTAAGAGTGATTGATTTAAAGAAGACGGCACCTTCGCGTTAAGCGCGCGCTCTGTTAAGCTATTTTTTGACTTCACTTTTTCTAAAACCACAGGTCTTACATTGCATGGCTTTGTAATATCTGTTTTATGTAACTATAAACGATTCGAAGACGTCTTAAATCTGAGACAAGCTATGATTAGATTTTATATTATTTCGACTTCAGTAGGTTTAAATTTAATCGTGTAAATATTTTCACACACGTTCAATTATCGAAGGGTTTATGAGCGATAATGTTAAAATAATCGGCGAGTCTTTGCATGTCGTGCTACCTGATAGCCAGCATTCAGTTTCGTTTGATTCGCACGCGCTTAAATCTGAAGCACAGCAGGCCATATCATCAGGGCATATTCGTTCAATCAAATATGCTTTAGCTGAAAATGCACATTGGAACAGCCAAACCCTTGCGACCATTAAAGGCATTTCCGAGTTAGCTGACAGTCATAATATTCCGTCTGATTTATCGTCCATGCCTTTGGGCGTCAGTAAAATTCTCGCATTATCGAAAAGTACTGTTATCGACGAGGTTGAGTCGCCTCAAAAAGACACTTTCGATCTGCTCCTTTATTTCGGCAATATGGGGCTGGCAGTCTATGATCAAGCCAAAGAGCTTGGCGATTTTATTTGGCTGTCCTTACAATCCTTTAAAAGATTCTTTTTAAGGAAGGCCCAATATCAACGTAGTGACTTGATGGGTTTTATTCAAACGACGGGTCCAGAGGCCCTTGTAATTGTGACGATTGTCAATCTTCTCTTAGGGGTCATTCTTGCCTTTATGGGCGCGGCGCAGCTTAAATTATTTGGCGCTGAAATATTTGTCGCAGATTTGGTGGCGCTGGGCCACACACGCGAAATAGCTCCGATGATGACAGCCATCATATTGGCGGGCCGCACGGGCGCCGCCTATGCCGCACAATTAGGCACTATGCAGGTTAATGAGGAAATTGATGCTTTAAAGACCTTTGGATTTTCGCCCATGGATTTCTTAGTTCTCCCCCGCATGTTGGCTTTGGCCATCATGATGCCATTACTCGTATTATATGGAGATGCAATAGGTATTTTCGGGGGCTTTTTGATCGGCGTATTAATGCTGGATTTAGGCGCAGTAGAATATGTCACCCAGACTCAAAACGCCATTGGCCTCACAGATATAATGCTAGGCGTATTCAAAGGGAGTGTTTTTGGAGTTCTCGTGGCCATTACGGGCTGTAAAGAAGGCATTATGAGTGGGCGTAGCGCCTCTGCCGTTGGCGACGCCGCAACGAAAGCAGTGGTTAGCGGCATTGTGGCTATTATTGTTGCCACCGCAATTTTTGCCGTTCTGGCGAGCGCGCTAGGTATATAATCATGTTAGATGCAAACACAGCGATCGGAATTAAAAATCTCACCATGGCCTATGGTGATTTCATCATCCAACGCGGGCTCAATTTTGAGATCAATAAAGGCGAAATATTTATCATTATGGGCGATAGCGGTAGCGGTAAAAGTACGCTGCTAAAACATATGATCGGCCTTATGCAGCCCAAAGAGGGGCAAATAATTTATCAAGCTGGAGATTTTTGGGCCGCCACCGAAGAGGAGCGTAAAATAGCCTCGCAACGGTTTGGCGTGTTATATCAAAGCGGAGCCCTCTGGAGTTCAATGACGCTCGCGCAAAATATTCGCCTGCCTCTTGTCACCTATACGGATTACTCGGAACGTGATATAAAAGATATCATTGCTTTAAAATTATCCTTAGTAGGTTTAGCCGGGTTTGAAGATTTTTACCCCTCAGAAATCAGCGGCGGAATGAAAAAACGGGCTGGACTTGCACGTGCTATGGCACTTGATCCTGAAATATTATTTTTCGACGAACCTGGCGCCGGGCTTGATCCCATCAGTTCTGCACGTCTAGATGATCTAATCATTGAACTGCGCGACGGACTGGGCGCAACCATCGTCATTGTGACCCATGAACTCGACAGCATATTTGCGATTGGTGATCGCGGGGTATTTGTCGATGCCGATGTTAAAACCCAAACAGCCCTTGGGAAAATTTCCGACCTCAGAAAATCACCTCCAAGCCCAAAAGTCGCAGAGTTTTTGAGCCGAAGCTCTAAATAATTAGAAAGAAGAAAGCCATGAATCGCGCAAACACTAAACTTATCGGCATCTTTGTTTTTGGTGCCTTATTGTTGACAATAGGGGCAATATTTTTATTTGGCAGCAGAAATATTTTTCAAAAGAAGCGATATTTTTATGCTTATTTTGAGCAAGATGTAAGCGGCGTTGATATCGGAGCGCCAATGAAATTCAGTGGAATTGAAGTCGGGTCGGTTAAAGAAATTGTCGGCATTTATGATCCAGAGACCAGTGAAGTCAGACCGCGCCTATTATTAGAGTTTCATCCGGAAACCCTTAAAGGCGCGAAAGTTGCCAAAGGTGAATACACTTTATTTCAACCGCTTCTAGAACAAGGTATGCGCGCGTCTCTAAAGTCCCAAAGTTTTCTAACGGGGCAATTATATCTATCATTAGATTTTTATGAAAACAGAACCATCCGAAATCTGGGCTCGGACAAGGATAAATATCCAGAAATGCCGACGATTGATTCAGGCCTAGGCGAAATATTTAAGGCGTTCCAAGATCTACCTCTTGATGCCCTTGTGGTTCAACTTACCAATACGCTCGATTCATTGGATAATGTCCTTGCGAACGAAGGTGTCTCGGAGAGTGCCAGCTATCTGCCAACGCTTTTGGCGGATGCGGACATGATGCTTAAAGCCATTGGCATGTTCACCGCACAAGAGCTTCCTATAACCACGGCGCAGCTCAGAGAAACGTTAAAAACCGGGGATACGTCCATAAGCACTCTGACCGATAAGCTGACAAATGAAACTTTGGTGACGCTTGACAGCTCAATGAAAACATTGACCGAGCAATTGTCACAGGAAACCTTGGTTGAACTTAATGCCGCCATGCGGACATTTGGTGACACAATGGGTCAAATGGAGACGACGCTTTCCACAGCCCAAGGCCGTTTGGACCCTGCAGACCCTCTGACAACTGAACTGACGAATACGATGAGAGAGGTCTCCCGCATGTCAGTCTCTATCAAGGCGCTGACTGATTATTTAGAAGCCCATCCCGAATCCCTGCTGAGAGGACGATAGAAATGAAAATGATCCCTTTAAAAGCCATTTATGGTAGCCTCGCCTTATCCGCTATTATGGCCATCGGGGGCTGTGCATCCTCGCCCAATCCGAATCTTTATGTTTTGGAACAATCAGAGGCTCAGAGCTTAGCTGGCCTGACAAGTAATGTATCTGTACTTGTCACCCCTGTGGTCCTTCCGGAATACCTAAAACGCACTGGAATCGTGTTTAAGTCAGGGGGTAGCAGAGTTCTTGTCAACGAAGATGAAAGATGGGCAGGCGGTTTAGAAGACAACGTAACCTCTGTGGTTAGGGGTAATCTGGCCACCTATTTGAACACGAATGAGTCGTTTGATTACAACGCAAATTTCAAAAGCAGACCAGACGTGACAGTTCGTATTCGTATACATGAGTTTGGACCCAAAGATAATTCAACAAATGTTCTGAACGCGTCTTGGGAATTGGATCGATCAGGTTCGAGCCAACCGCAGCTATTTTCGGAAAAATTTATAACCTCAATTCAAAGAACGGAGGCTATAACGCCAAAAAAGAAAAGCTTTTGGCGGAAACGCTCCAATCCTGACTTGTCACCGGAAACGCGCGCCATGAGCCAAGCTTTAGATCAATTAAGCCAAAAAATAGCTGAGCAAATTGGGGGGGTGAGACGGACCGGACAGTCTTAATTTAAATAGTGTCACCTCGATTAACTTAGCCCTTGTCGTAAATTACCACCGCGACATAGCCGAGGACATAGCTCTGATTGTAATATCTTGAACACGAAGAGGCACCGTTAAGGATAAGCCCTCCAAAGTTCGGGCTCTGGAGAGCGCAACATAGGTTTGACCCGACGCAAAGGCGCCATTGCCTAAATCAACTCTAACATCGTCAAGCGTCAATCCTTGAGCTTTATGGATTGTCACGGCCCAGGCGAGAATGAGGGGTATTTGCTGAAAGGACGCTTTTGTCGTTTCCTCCATTTTTTGCGCGGCTTCGTTCCATTTATAATTTATCGCGTCCCATTTTACGGGTTCTATTTTCCGCACCGCGCCGCCGCTATCAAATTTCACATGGACAGTCTCTTTTGTTAACTCAGTAATGGTGCCTAATGATCCATTAACCCATCTTTTCTTAGAATCGTTTTTTACAGCCATAACTCTTGCGCCCTTTTTAAGCTGGAGCTGCACCGGTGCCGGTGCGCGGCTTGCATTAAATTTTCCTTTCGTAACGCTTTCATACTCTACTGTTGGATGATCCAAACCGCTGAGCCCTCTGGCGTTATATTTTTCAGCGATGGCATTCGTCGCTGTCAACAAAATGGGCATATGTCCTTGCCGGTGACGCCTGACACACATTTCATTTAATTTGGAAACGGCGGCCTCTATATTATGAGCTAACCTTATATCCGATAATATACTGACGAAGTGCGGATCTTTCTGGCGGTACACTTTTGTGAGTTCAAAATGCACGGGCGGATAATTCTCAAGCACCTTTGCATCATAAGCATAAGGACTACTATATCCAAATTGCGCGAGAACAGCTTTCTCACGTGTTGGTATAACTGGAGGCAGCTGCTGGAAATCTCCGACAAAGAGCATTCTGCATCCTCCGAACGGAAGGTTGGGGTCTTGAGCGCCTCTGAGAACGATATCGACACCGTCCAAAATATCTGCCCGCACCATAGAAATTTCATCTATCACAACAAGGTCGAGCTTTTTCCAAAGCCTATTGGGACGTTGGTCCGCCAAAGCCTGTTCATCTATCACTTGAAATGGAAACCGAAAGAATGAGTGTAGTGTTTGTCCGCCCACATTCAGAGCGGCTACGCCAGTCGGCGCTAAAACGGCCGTGTTACCAAAATCCTTTAGCGTTTTAATATAATTGACGAGAGTAGATTTTCCTGTCCCCGCCTCTCCTGTTACAAGGATAGGAGACTTATCCTCAGACCGCATAAATTCAAGAATATGTGCGACCGTAGGGTCGGTCTCATAGCTATCCGGAAGGTGTTGCAGCGATGACAATTTGAACCTTTCTAGAGTTTTTCACCGAGGCGGAATTATTAACGTCTACAAGTTTCTTTAAAAGGACGCAAAGCCAAGTGATATGTTTATCAGTCTTCTAGAAAACATCGTAAAACGAGAATGTAATTTTTCCTATCAGCCAACGACATGAGGCGTTAAGATAATTCATGGTACAAAATTCCATGATATCATTTTTTTCTCGCTTTGCGCTGTCAACCCTGAGCCTATCTTTGCTCTGCGCCCCGGCCTTTGCGCAAAGCAGTGAGGACTGGCAAGACTTAGACTCTCTCCTTCCGCCCGGCGCAGCTCAGCCGTCTAGCGAGCAGTCTAACGGCGGCGGCTGGCAAGACATAGAAGACTATGAGACCACGTCCTCCGAACCCGCCGCGCCGCGGCCTGCCTATGACGGCTGGCAAGACATAGAGAGCATTCCCGCAGAGCCGGCCGTAGGCAGCGATGACTGGATAGATATTGAAGATGACATTGCAGCAGTAAAGCCCCAAACTTTGCGGCCAACCCCCGTACTCAGCGCGGGTGACCTCATTGATATTGCTGTAGCACAAGCCGATAGTCTAAGCGGAGCCTACCGAATTTCATCTATCGGCACATTATTTCTGCCGCTCATCGGGTCAGTTGACGCTGCGGGATTAAGCCCTGACGCGCTTGAGACGAAATTAGAGCAGCTCTATGAAGTGGATTTTCTGATTGACCCTAATGTTACAGTGACGACACGCGAAAAAATTATAGGTAATGTGGAACTTGCAGGATTGATTAACCGTCAAGGCCCTGTCTCGCTAATGGCAAGTGACACGCTCTCTAGCCTTCTGACGAAAGGCGGCGGGGTAAACGGCGCTCCTGTCAACCTAGACGCTATTATACTGAGCAACTCAAACAATCGCATCACCGCGAAACGGGTCCCTTTGCGCGGGATAGGGACGGGTGATGTCACAGACATAGCCATTCTTCCGGGAGACCATATCACCGTTTTGCAGCGTGAGCAGTTGCCGACCGTTAAGAACAATAACGGATCTTATCCTCTACTTGATACAGTTTTAAGCGGCAGGTCGCTGGGGCCCTATTAAGGGTCACCTCGTTTTATAACCTCTAATACTATTTTGACTTATTTTATTAAGCCTAATGGCCTAGACGTTTTAGGATCAAGTAATGAGGCTATGACGTGATTGATTTTACCCGACCCACTGCGCACCCACGCGCGCGCGCATGGAGATGGCTCGCGTTTATCGCCTTAGGCATATATCTGCTTTTGCTAATTTATTTTTCACTCATGCCGACAGTTCCTAGCCCTGCAGAGGTGTCAGATAAAATTTTACATTTTATAGCTTACGGCGGTCTCACAGCTTTGGCCGCGGCAGCTTGGCCGCGGCTTGCACTCTTATGGCTCCTTTTAGGCGTGAGCGCGGTCGGCGCTCTTTTGGAACTTATGCAAGGTCTTCTTAGCATTGGGCGTACGGCTTCTTTTGGTGATCAACTGGCCAATATGAGCGGCGCTGCGCTCGCGCTTTTGATATGGGTATGCCTTGCAACACTCTATAGCAAACTTCGGCGGCAATAAGCGGGCCTGCCACTTCATAAAATCACAGTGAGGTTCAGACTCTATTAAGGCTATTCGCATAGCTTAAGGGTAGAATTAACGCCAGGCAAAGGAATATAATGCGCTATTTTACCCCCATATTACTCGCCATTTCGCTGAGCGGCTATGCTCTTAACGCTCAAGCCTTAAGCGCCACACAAACGGTAGAAAAAGAAACGACAGTCATAGCGGCTAACGGATCTGTAGAAACTGTTCGCGAATCTGTTGAGAAAATAATACCGGGTGAGCGCATTGTTTATAGCCTCAATTTTGAAAATGACGGCGCCGAAGCCGCGAATGATATTGTACTGACGATGCCAATCCCTGCAGAAGTCAAATATATCGAAGGCTCAGCAGATCTTCCGCAGGCTGTTGTTACATATTCATCTGATGGCGGAGAAAGCTTTTCAAACCGCCAATCCGTCATGATATTGGACGGAGCCGGCAATATTCGCACAGCAAGTGCGGATGAGCTGACACATGTACGATGGACTGTTGCTGGCCCTGTGAACGCAGGTGAAAGCGGTGTTCTGTCTTTTGCAGCCTCAGTTCGTTAAAGACTAATTAAGTCAATGAAATTTAGGCCGGCTCTGAAAGGGGCTGGCCTTTTTTATGGAGTCTCAAAGGCGTATCCAAGACTGCGGACGTAAGATGACAGACTTAAGACTATCAACGAGTAAATTTGAAGCTGAATATTGAGTATTGTGGATGAGCCTAATGCCTAATGCCTAATGCCTCATACCTAATGCCTAATGCAGACGTCTATATGACAAGATATTTGAAGCCTGTTTGAAGGGTTAACTAAACTCAAATGCCGCCCCTCTACCTGTAAATCCGTAAGGCTAATTACAGTGACGACACTGCGTATGAGTAAAACGAAGTTAAGATTCAATCAGCAAGAGAATTTAGCATACACTCTTAACAGATTGTAAATATTAACAAACAAATAATCCATTAAGTTATTGTTTTTATTAATTTTATTGTATCTTTGTTAAGCTCGATTAACCAAATTTTTATCACAAATTAACTATCTTCCTAGTCAGTCCATTTACCAGTTTTAGTTATATTACAGCCACCTGACTAGAAAAAGGAAAGAGGGTTATGACTAAAACCAAAATAATACTCAAGGGCTTACTTGGCGCGACTGCGCTAACCGCTCTTACAACTGGAACGGCCTTTGCGGCCGGTACAACCGCGGGTACATCCGTGGACAACACATTTACGCTTGACTATAATGTCGGCGCAACTCCGCAACCTCAGATCACACCACCGGCGCCAACAACATTTCTTGTTGACCGCTTGATTGATGTGAACGTGTCCCCAAATACGGGAACAAACGTTGCGCCTGGCGCGGTAGATCAGCCGCTCGCATTTACAGTACAGAACGAAGGTAATGACGATCAAGCTTATGTCCTGACAGCCGCTAATGTAGCTGGAAGCGATGATTTTGACGCTTCAAACTTGACTATTTTTTATGTCATTGACGCCAATAATGACGGCATCAACAATGACGGCGCGCCCGTAGCTTATAACGGCACGTCTACACCTGACGTAGCGCCTGACCAATTGGTCTTCGTGACAATCGAAGGTGATATTCCGGGTGGCGCAGTCCAAGATGATACATCTGATATCACGCTTTTGGCTGAAACAGCTGAAACAGGTGGCTCCGGTACACTCGTCACGCAAGATACTGATGGTAACGATAACGCTGTTGTTGAAAACGTCTTTGCTGATGCTGACGGCGACGTTGACGCCGACGTTGATGGTGCCCACTCTGCAACTAACACTTACACAGTGTCGACTGCAGATCTCGCGGCCGTTAAGCTCGTCGAGGTCTTTAATGAAGCCCCGGCGTCCACTGCAGCATGCGGCACATTCCCAGGCACAGCAGGTACTCAGGCAACTGATGCGACTGACCAATATGCCATTCCAGGTGCTTGTGTGGAATATACCATTACAGCCACGAACAGTGGTGCAGCGGCAGCAACCGACATCGACATCTCCGATACATTGCCAGTTAATCTGACATTCGCGGGTGCGACCTTCACAGGTTTCGAAGACGGAACGGCCACATCTGTAGGGTCATTCACGACTTTACCGACCGCAGGCCAAGATTGTTTCGCAACACCGTGTGTTGTTGAATATACAGGTGGTGAGCTTCAGGACGGGTCTACAACGCCGACAACTGGCGTCGTGACAATCCGCGCGATCATCGCGTCTAGCGCACCATAGGTTGATTTAGAGGCTCGCCCAGCGGGCGAGCCTCATTTATCGAATCTTAAAAAGAATTTATGACACATTCGCTCAAACATACTGTAGGAGCAGCGATTTTTGCTGCCACTGCCTGGACCTCTGCGGCCCCAGCCTACGGCAATGTGGGCACCACCGTCACGAATATTGCCTCCGTCACCTTCACTGCAGGCGACGTAGAAGGCACACTGCAGACTAATGCTGCCGTATTTACAATACAGGCGCCTGATACGGCGCCCATTATCGAATTTTTCCGCCATTCGCCCAATGCCCCGGACGCGGCGCTTATAAATGTCAATGGATCTGATTTCAGTCCATCTGGAGGCCTCACAGGTCCATTTTCAAGTGTTGGACCCGCTCAAACGACAGGCGGCCGCATCCTTGATACAACAAACCCGCTGCCGCTTTTGCCAGCCGAAGTTTATCTAACGGGCGAGCTCATGTTTGTCGCCGTGACAGACACATCCGCCAATACCAATCCTGATGTC
Organism: uncultured Caulobacterales bacterium; assembly: GCA_964522765.1. Taxonomy (GTDB): domain Bacteria; phylum Pseudomonadota; class Alphaproteobacteria; order Caulobacterales; family Maricaulaceae; genus Fretibacter. The sequence goes on from CAZFWZ010000019.1 coordinate 18,935, forward strand.
ATTGACACACTCACTATTTCTGTCACCTCAAGTAACGGCGACACCATTGTCTTGCAGCTTTACGAATCCGGCGTGAATTCTGGCCAATTCTGGGCGTATATTCCGACAACGGGCGACCAGACAGCGCTTAATGATAACAAGCTAACCACGGGCGAAAATTCCCGTATTACCGCGACTTACATAACTGCATTTAGCTCATCAGAAGTCGTCGTCGACACAGCGCTTGTGAACCCCGCTAACTTTGTGTTTGATGGCGTGACGGGCGAGCCTGTGAACGGCGCCGTCGTCACAGTGGTGAATGCCGATACAGGTCTGCCCGCCCTTGTTTACGGCGTTGATGGCTTTTCTAGATTTCCGACTGAAGTTACAAGCGGCGAAGGCGCAGTAGATGCGTCCGGACTTAATTATACAGCCGATGATGGTCAATTTACCTTCCCGACCTTGCCGCCTGGCAATTACCGCCTCATCGTCGATGCGCCAGAAGGTTTTAGCCACGTCTCAACATTTGGCACGCCTGCAAGCGGGAATGATTTGGAAATAACCAAGCTCGCAGACGGGATTGTGACTGGCGACGGGGTTTTCACAGTTGTCGCCGGGTCTTTTGGCGAGATTTTTACAATCACCGAAGACACCACATTCCGGTTCGATATCCCGCTGACGCCTCAAACAGATTTCGTTCTGACCAAGGTTGCGGATCGCCAGTTTGGTGATGTTGGGGACTTTATTAATTACACTGTCACAGTGCAAAACGCGGGTGCGCGCAGCGCCCCTGTTCAGCTATTTGATACATTACCGCTCGGCTTTCGCTATTTAAACGGAACATCGCGCCAAAACACGGTTAGGATTGACGATCCCGCTATATCTGATGATGCCACTTTGCTCACCTTCCCGATGGGCACGCTAGCCCCCGGTGAAAGTATTCGCCTTGATTACGCTCTACAAATTGGCCCTGGCGCGCCTTTGGGCGACGCGATTAACCGCGCGGTTGTACGCGGAACAGATGATGAGCAGCTGTCTAACGTAGCTCGCGCCGAAGTCACTTTGCGCGAAGACCTCCTGCGCTCGACCTCGACTGTCATTGGCCGTATATCCGAACAATCCTGCGACGGCGACGAAGACTGGGCCCGCGATATTGTGCGCGGCATTGGCGTTGAAGGCGTTCGCCTTTATCTTGAAACAGGTGCTTACGCTGTATCTGATGCAGACGGCCTATTCCATTTTGAAGGCGTTACCGAAGGCACCCATGTTGTGCAAGTTGACGAAGAAACCCTTCCCCAAGGCTTTAGCCCCATGGTTTGCGAGGAAAACACGCGCTATGCAGGCTCTGCAACGTCCAAATTTGTTGACGTCCAAGGCGGCGGTGTGTGGCGGGCTAATTTCTATCTCAAACAGACCGGCGAAAAAGCGGTCGATGTTGTCGAAACAGAACTTTCGGATGCCAAAGCTTATACAAAATTTGACCAAGATTGGCTTAACACTCAAAGTTCTGTACCCGAACTTATCTATCCAAATACAAAAGACACACCGGCCACGCCGTCTGTTAATATCGGGATTAAACACAGACCTGATCAGCGCGTAGAGATTATTCTCAATGACCGCCCACTCTCAGAGCTCAACCTGTCTAGCCGCGATCTGAGTGCAAGTCAGCTCACTATGATTAGCCGTTGGCGCGGTGTTGACCTTCTGGATGGGGACAACCGTCTGGTTGCGATAGTCCGGAACCAAGACGGCTCTGTAGCGACCACGCTGACTGAGACCATTTCATATGTAAAAACAATTGCGCGCGCTATCGCCCTGCCGGATAAGTCTGAGTTGATCGCCGATGGCCGCAGTATACCGACCCTCGCCATTCGCCTAGAAGACGAGGCTGGACGTCCTGTACATAAAGGCCGCATTGCGCGCGTTGATATTGAATCGCCCTACCGTATTTATGACGAGACGGGCGAGCGCGCTGTCGAAGAACTTCAGGACGAAATCATTGCACCGCTAAGCGCCCGCCAAGACATTACAGTTGGCCGCGACGGTATCTTGCGCCTGCGCCTTGAACCCACGCTTCAGACGGGCAAGGTCACGGCTATCGTCACGCTTGATAATGGCCGCAAAGTGCCTGTCTATATGTATCTTGAACCTGAAAAGCGTGACTGGATTCTCGTCGGCTTAGCTGAAGGCTCTGCCGGTTGGGAAAACATCAAAGGCAATAGCATTACAACAGTGCCTGACGATGAGGACGATATTGTCACAGATGGCCGCCTCGCTTTCTTTGCTAAAGGTCTTATCAAAGGCAACTGGCTTGCTACGATTGCTGTTGATACAGACGAAAGCCGCGGCAACCGCGACGATGATTTTGCCAGCGAAATTGACCCTAACGCCTATTACACGCTTTATGGTGACCGCAGCTATCAAGATTTTGAAGCTGTTTCACGCTACCCTGTTTTCGTAAAACTCGAGAAGCGGACAGCCTATGCTATGTTCGGCGATTTCAACACCAATATTCCCGAAGGCCGCCTGACAAGCTATAACCGACGTCTTTCGGGGCTTAAGGCTGAATATGTTGGCGAAAACTTACAAGTCATGGGCTTTGGCGCTGAAACCAATCAAGGCTTTGCCAAAGATGAAATAGCCGCCGACGGCACGAGCGGTACATACCAGCTATCCAACGAGCGTATTCTTGCGCAATCGGAAACCATCACAATTGAAACACGCGATCGCAATCGACCCGACATTATTCTTGACCGCAAAGTCATGGTGCGCTTCCTTGACTATACACTCGACTATTTGACGGGCGAACTTATCTTCCGCCTGCCTGTGGATGTGTCTGATTTTGACTTTAACCCCAATGTCATTGTGGTGGATTACGAGACCTCTGAGGACGCTGAACGCAATCTAACCTATGGTGGCCGCGTCCAAGCTGAGTTTATGGATGACCGCCTGCGTATCGGCTCGACGTTTGTAAAAGAGGACGGCTCAGCCCTCGTCTCTGCGTCTAAATCAACCATGGTGGGCGTTGATGTCGTGGGACACGTTTCAGAGACAACAGAAGTCCGCGCTGAATATGCGGTGACGGATACAACACCCGGTATCGACAACGCCGAAGCTATACTCGCGGAAGTCATCCACACCAGTGAAAAACTTCAAGCTGAAGCTTATTTCCGCCAAGAAGATGCTGGGTTTGGCCTTGGACAACGTAATTCAAATACCAATAAAATCCGTCGTTACGGCATAGATACCGCGTATGAAATTAACGAGTTTGAAGACAAGACATCAGGGCGGCGCGGACGCAATATCGTTGAAGGTCTAGCCTATCGTGAAGAAAATCTTGAAACAGGCGATACACGCGATAGCGCTGAAGTCACGGCCCTTCATCAAGGCGACCGCACATCTTATTCCGCGGGCCTACGGGCGGCGAGAGACGAATTTACAGACGGCGAAACCCGCGAGAGCTTACTCGCTGTTGCGCGCGCGTCTCTGGAAGTGCCTAAACATGGCGTCACATTCCAAATTGCACATGAACAACCCCTTGGCGGCGAAGATGCCGTCTCGGCCTTCCCGCAGCGCACCACACTCGGCGTCGATAAAACGATTGGGAGACTAGCGACAGCGTCTATTCGTCATGAAATTCTAGACGGCGCAGATAACCGCAGCAGCAATACGGCCTTTGGCCTCACAGCAACGCCTTGGACAGGCGGTGTGGTCACAGCGAGCTCTGATTTGCTTACAAATGATCTTGGCCGCCGCCTTGGCGGGACGGTCGGTCTTGATCAACAAGTACGGCTGTCTGATAATTGGTCTGCCTCCGCAGGTGTGCGTAACCGCAAAGTCTTTAGCCAGGACGGTGAATACCGCGAAGTCACACCTGATGCGGCCATCTCAGCGCTTGAAACAAATGAAGACTTCACCTCAGCCTATGTTGGCGTGGGTTACCGCGATGATGTCATGACAGGCTCTAGCCGTATTGAAGCGCGCGATTCAAGCGTAGGTGAAACATGGATTGCTTCAGCCGCTTTGGCCCGTGAGCTGTCAGAAGAGCTGTCTATCGCAGGCGCAGTCCGCGGCTCGTTTAACGATGCCGACGATGAGCCTAATAAAACGCGCCAGATTGATGCCCGCATTGGCGGCGCGTGGCGTCCACGCGGGGAAGAGACGGTATTTTTTGATCGGCTTGACTTCGTGAACTCTAAAAATGTACGCGGCGAAACAGAAACTAAACTTGTCAATAATTTCGCGATGAACACACTGGTCGCTGATAACTGGCAGCTTTCGACAAATTACGGCGTGAAGCATGTTCGCACGGATATTGCGGATCAAAAGTTCACAAGCTGGAGCCATCTCGTCGGCGCTGAGACGCGTTTCGATGTCACTGAGAAAATCGATATTGGTCTTCGCGGTCAGCTTATGACAACGACTGGCCTTGGCACAAAAGAATATAGCTATGGTCCAAGCATCGGTATTGCACCGGTTAAAAACGTCTGGATTAACGCAGGCTATAACTTCTCAGGATTTGAAGACCGTGATTTTGAAGCCGCAGAATATTCGCGTGAAGGGGTCTATCTACAATTGCGTATCAAGTTTGACCAGCACACGGCTGAAGGCCTTCTGCGCCGCATCTCACCGCAAAGCACGGTAAGGGATAATGGCACGTCAACGCAGAGCTTCGCCAACCCCTAGCCTTGCCGGTAATTAACTAGGCGCAACTCGCTTAGAAATTTCTGAGAAATGGGTCTGTCGGGACCACAAACCCCTCAGCTTTTGGATCAATTATAAAACTCACCATATCAGGTGTATCGTTACGGTCTATATACCCAGTTTTTCGCAGAACGACGCCCATACCTGCCTTAGCCATACGCTTGAGAGCGCCATCTTGGTCATAACACGGCTTAAAACCAAGCTTATCTCTGAGCGCGGCATTGGCTAGCATATTGTTATTTTTGATGACGCATTCGCGCGTGGAATATTCAGTCGTGACGGAGACGCAAAAAGATCCATTATCAACGCGGTGAGGCGCATTGAGCGGCCAAGCGACGGCCTGACCTGGCTCAAGGTCGACAATTTGCGCGGCCTGATCAAATGTCTCATCATAGGGCAAATCATCAATACGGTAGCTTACCGCTGTCGCCTCATAGGCTTCATCGGGTATAAACTCTGGCGTCATAGGATAGACATACATTCGCTTTTTGCCGCGAACATGCCAAAGAATAGTCTGCGTTTTGTCAAAATGATAAGGCGTTTGAGAAATCGGCGAGGAGATCAGAATACTCCCCTTAGGTTTGTAATTCTCAAAACCCGTTTTCTCTGATAATGCACCGAACATTTGATCCAGAAGCAATTTATATTCGGAATGAATATTCATCGCATTTCGCAGGTTCATGAATATGCGTCCGGCCTTCGCGGCCTCTAAGAGCGTTTCCTGCGGCACGCCGCGAAAATCACCTGTCATAAACTGATTGACAAACTCTAGGTCTGAGTCATCTGACATGGAGCAAACATCCATTTGATCAATCGGGTGTTTCTTCATCAGCTCAATCAAAGCTTCATCCGTAAACAAGCCCGACTCTATTAGGCTGTGACCAAATGTTATCGTTTCCTCTCGAAAACGCTCACTGTGACGTGTAGTCCAATCGGGTAGCATATCTTTTTCTCGCATTAATCCTGATTAAACGAGTCTGAATTTTAAGTGTCAAAGGACTACAAGTCTCACGCGTGCCAGAATGAATTATTCGGTGTTAATTCGCGGGGCACGAGAGTTTCCATGGGCTGAAAAGGGTCTTCGGCGATACGTTCGAGACGAATGTCACTTAATGCATTTTGAGTAGACGCCTAGCTACAGCTGGCTTTAGCTTTACTCAGCGCGGCGGTAACACCCTTTAGCGAGAAGTCATAAGAGACGGCTGTGCCGCGTGAACTCATAGCGGAAATACGCATATTGGCCCCTGCCCGCATTTTTTTAACTAAAGATCGCTCATCACTTGTGTCTTTGATAAAGGCTTCGTTTTGCGAGACATACATACGCGTGCGCGAGCTTCCAACAATGGCCGTAGGCGGGCTTTTGACTTTCAGCGGATAGCCTGCCATCAAGCTTGGCTGCTCTTTGGCTTGGCCAGATTTCCAATTTGACACCATAAAGAAAATATCGCCGTGCCTCACGCTGCTGGGGACTTTCTTTTGGGGTTCCGATATGACGTAGCAGATTTTATCGCCGCCCTCTGCGCGCGAATAAGCCGCCCAATCTCCATAAGTGCCTTCGAGTTTTGGCTCATTGGCAAGCGCTGGCGCGGCCGAAAAGCCCATCAGCAATAAAGCGGCTAGAGTTTTTGAAATGAATTTTTTCATTTGTTTGCGTCCGTAAATCAAAGCCTATCTTAAAGGCCTGTCTGAATATACATATAGCAAACAATTCGCGTTAAGGGCGCGTTAATTACAGTGAAAATTTCAGCAATAAATCCGATTAACGGGCCTTATGCGCTTGATCTGCGGCATCAATCGAGGATTTCTTACGTCTTTGGCGCGGCGCGCGGTGGCTTTGCAGCGGACGGCCTTTATAGCCGCCAAAACAAAGCGAGCGGTCATACAGCGTTAAAGCCGCCGCTAGGCTGACATTCAGGCAAAACTTTGTGGGAATTTGCACAAGGGCCGAGCATCTATCGCGCGCGCCTTGTGAGAGCGAGCCTTTCTCAGGGCCTAAAATATAGGCGCAGTTCAGCCCGTGGCGAAAGCTTGGAAGATCAATGGAGCTATCCGTCAGCTCGATTCCTATAAGCTCGCAGCCCTTGGGAAGCTTCATATCCTCAAGGCTGTTCCAGTCATAATAAGGCAGGTGAATATGAGAGCGCGAGGTATCTGTTGTGCGCACGTCAAGCGCGCTCGAATTGGCGCCTATCGAGAACGCAAAGCTCGCGTCAAAGGCATGCGCCGTGCGTAGAACGGCGCCAAGGTTATGGGATTTAGATATCCCTTCAACGCCTATACCAAAATAACCACGTGACATTTAAATGGCCTCTGCACGGCGAAGGTGTCTCCAGCGAGAAAAAGCGTAAATCGCCACCACAGAGGAGAGAACAATGACAATCAAAAATGGAAACTCCGGCGGCAACGACATAAAGCCAAGACCGATGAGGATAAAAGTCATTCCGTTGACGGATAAATTAAGCAAGACGGAACCTGCGCTCATGAGGCGGGCGCGGCGTTTTGGATTCGCGCGGCGCTGCGCCATTGCTTGAAGCGGAATAACAAACAAACCATTACAAAACGAAGCGGCTGTCACAGCGCATAAAAACCTAAGTCCGTCAGGGTCTGCAAAAAACTCTTGAACTGTGCCGAGCTCTAGGCGTGTTGACTGCTCACTCGCCAAATAAATATCCAGTGTGAATAGGGTGCTTCCTATAATACCTAAAGCCACAAGGCCCACGGCTTCTTTCCCGCGCGCAAGCACAATACAAAAGAGTGAGCCCAATAAAATACCAAGCGTCGAAATGACCATAATCGCGGTGAGCGTATTTTCATCATATCGCAGCACATCGGCCACATAGACTGGAAAGGCCGTAACAAAAATGGTCGACATGCCGTAAAACCAGGCTATGCCGAGCAGCGGTTTAAAAACAGGCATGTCTTTTACCGCTTGAACCAAGACATCTATCGTTGCCGTTATGGGGTTAAAGTTCACCTTCAGATTAGGCTGCGGCGCAGGTGCAGATGGCACGCGTTCTGCGGCAAGCCAGCCGAGCGCCGCAAAAACCAAAAGTATGAGCGACACAAGGCGCGGACCGGTCAAAAACCCGCCCTCTGGAAACTGTTTAAGGACCAATAAGAGGCCGACAGCTTGGCCTATCAATATAAAGAAAAACTGAAACCCGCTCATCAGTCCATTACCTGTGATAAGCTCATCATTTTCAAGCCATTGCGGCAGAACTGAATTTTTTGTCGGAGAGAAAAAGGCGGATTGCGCGCCCATCCCCACTAAGGTGAGCGCGAGAATGGCAGGGCTTTCTAGAAAGAACCCAAGAGCGGCAAAGCACATAAGCCCGACTTCAAAGCGCTTTATGCGTTTTAAAATTATCCCGCGGTCAATTTTGTCCGCAATCTGCCCGGCAATCGCCGTTATGATGAGAAAGGGTAAGGTAAACATCAACGCCGCAATAGGCACAACAGAGCCGCGCGGAATTGCGTCTGAGAACAAGACAACCCCGCCGTAAGTCACTAACCCGATTAAGGCTTGCTTTAGCGCATTGTCATTAAATGTACCCGCTTGGAACAGAATAAAAAGCGGCAAGAAGCGCTTTTGAGTAAAGAGTTTTCCGGCTAGTTTTACGCTCATGCGGTTTCGCCTTT
>CAZFWZ010000019.1:27356-29334 GCA_964522765.1 uncultured Caulobacterales bacterium
CGCTTTTGAGTAAAGAGTTTTCCGGCTAGTTTTACGCTCATGCGGTTTCGCCTTTATCAGATTTTTCTACAGCTTTGGCTTCAGCTTCACGCGTGAGCCTTTTGGCGCGCGCGACTTCGTTTTCTTTGACCTGTCCAATATCTGCAGGATCAAGCGCGCCAAGATTGTCCATATCCAGCAGCTCACGCGAGCGCGTTTCAATACGCCTCTCCAGCTCTGCCATAAATTCTTCCTTGCCAAGGCCCGGCATAATTGGCTCTAGGAATTCGACCGCCGCTGGCCCGGGATGTTTAGTAAAATCATTCTGATTCCAGCGCTGTCCAAGATTAGTCGCAGCGGGCACAACGGGACAGTTAAAATCAACATAGAGATGATAAACGCCTTTTCGATAGCGGTGCTGCGTGCCGACTTTTGACAAATGCCCCTCGGGATAAATCACAATGCGGCGGCCTTGCTCTCGGACGATCTTAGACGTCTTCGCCATACGTTCACGCGCATCTTCGCCCCCGCAATTATCAATCACGACTGCATTCATTTTCGCGAGGATACGTTTAAGGAAAAGAAATTTCTCAAGATGATCACCCGTTACAAATGAGAGATCAAAAAATTGCGAAAACATCACAAAGCCGTCGCCGTAACTTTGGTGTTTGGGCGCAATAATCACAGGGCCGTCTTTGGGTACATTTTCATGGCCGCTCACAGTGACTTTAATCCCCGCAATCACGCGCATGCCCCAGACCATGACGCGTGTATAGCGGCGCAGGCTCGCCATCATCATTTTACGGCCTGGAAAGAACGAAAAGACGACACAGACAATGGCATAAAGCAAAGTCGTGAGCACAAAAAAGACATTGAATAAAAGCGACCTCATTTTGCCAGCCTAGGCAAAGCCCCATCAGGCGGCAAGCCCGAAAACGGTCTATAATTTGATATATCGACTCCGGAATTTGCCTCCGAACGGCACAAAAAAACGGGCTTAAATCACACAAAAATAGGCCTAAATCTTAAAAAAAGAGCCGAAAAACACCTTTTTTTGAGCCATTTTCTGGACAATTTGCCCATTGTTTTGTGCTGTAAACGGGGTATTTATCCACCTAAATAATATTTAAAAGGTTCCATTATGAAATTATCTAGCGACATCACAGCCATCATTACAGGCGGCGCATCAGGCCTCGGCGAAGGCACGGCGCGCGCCTTAGCGGCCCAAGGCGTTAAAGTCGGGCTTTTTGACCTCAATGCGGAGCGCGGCGAAATGATTGCCAAGGAGCTTGGCGGGGCCTTTGCAAAAGTTGATGTCTCTGACAATGACAGCGTTGATGCTGGCTTTGCGGCTATTCGCGGAAAACTCGGCCAAGAACGCCTCATGATTAACTGCGCAGGTATTGGCGGCGGCATGAAAACCGCTTCTCGCAAGCGAGATACAGGCGAGATTGTCGCCCATGACGTCGCTTATTTCACGCGCATTATTAATATCAATTTGATTGGCTCATTTCTGTGCGCGTCTAAATCAGCCGCTGGCATGATGGCGCTAGAGCCTATGGCGCCGGACGGCGAGCGCGGCGTGATTCTCAATACGGCCTCTGTCGCGGCGCAAGATGGCCAAATTGGACAGCTCGCTTATGCGGCGTCAAAAGGCGGAATTTTATCTATGGCGCTACCGATGGCGCGTGACCTCGCGCGTGAAGGCATTCGCGTGAACACCATTCTACCGGGCTTCTTTGAAACGCCCATCTATGAGCAGATGAAGCCCGAGGTCAAAGACAGCCTGCGCGCCCATGTACAGTTCCCCAACCGCTTTGGCACGCCCGCAGAATTTGGCGATCTGGCGAAATTCATGATTGAGAACATTTATCTGAACGGTGAATATGTACGCAGCGATGCGGGTGCCAGAATGCCGCCGCGCTAGCAAGGCCCTAAAGAGTGTGCCGCCGCGCTAGACAGACTGAACGAACAAAAGCCCGCTTTACCCAAGCGGGCT
>CAZFWZ010000019.1:29434-31730 GCA_964522765.1 uncultured Caulobacterales bacterium
TGCCGCCGCGCTAGACAGACTGAACGAACAAAAGCCCGCTTTACCCAAGCGGGCTTTTAATATTTAAGGCACAGCAACTGTTCCTTCGCGGCGCGGGTCTGCGCCGCCGATAAGCCTGCCGTCTTCGCCGCGGTAGATAATATGCAGCCCGCTAATTTCGCCGCGGGAGCGCCGCACCTTATGGCCTTTGGCTTCAAGCGCATTGACGAGGCTTTCCTCAAGGCCAAATTCGGCTGCAGGCCCTGTGCGCTGCACTTCATTCGTCTCTTCGTCTTTTATGCCTTTAGCCTCTAGGCTGACGCGGCCCCGCCGCGCAATGACATTGGGAAGCTCAATCGCCTGCTGCGGCGTGAGTCCCCAATCAAGAATTCCGACAATTGTCTTGGCTGTATAGGCGATAATTGAATTGCCGCCGGGTGATCCCGTTGTGAACAGAAATTCGCCGTCAGGGCTAAACACAATGGTGGGCGACATCGAACTGCGCGGACGTTTGCGCGGTGCGGGCGCATTGGCAATTGGCAGTCCGTCTGCGTCGACCGTTTTAAAACTAAAATCCGTCAGCTGATTGTTGAGCATAAAGCCGCCCGCCATGCGCTGGCTCCCAAACGGCGCTTCGACGGTTGTCGTCATAGACACGGTCAAGCCGTCCTTATCAACAATCGTGAAATGCGACGTACCCGGGCTATCCGGTGTGGCGTCTGCGCCGCGCAGAAAAGCGGCAGGATTACCCGCCTTTATGTCTTTAATCGCGCTACCATCCTTGATTAAGGCCGCGCGAGATTTGAGATAATCTTTATTGAGCATGAGCTGAGTTGGCACCTCAACAAACTCATCATCCGCAACATATTTACTGCGGTCAGCATAAGCTAGAAAGCTTGCTTCGATAAAATGATGCCAGCCCTGCTCGGACGGACCCATGGCGGCCATATCGAAATTCTCGAGCGTGCCTAAAATAGACTGTACGGCAATGCCGCCAGAGGCAGGCGGCTGCGCGCCGCAAATAATATAGCTGCGATATGTGCTACAAAGCGCTTCGGATTTTTTAGGCTGATAAGCCGCCATATCAGACAAGCTGAGCGTGCCGGGCAAAGGCTCTTCGCGAACGGCGGAGATAATCTTTTCTGCCAACTCCCCTTCCAAAAGCGCGCGCGGGTTATCAGCAATTAATTTAAGGCTCTGGGCATAATCGGGGTTATCACGAACAAAACCAACGCCGATGGGCGTTGTGCCGTCATCTTCAAAGAAATAATCACGCGCGGCCTCTTGGCGGCCCAAGACAAATTTAGTCATACGCGCCACAATGTCGGCCATGCGCGGGCTCACTTTAAATCCGTTTTCCGCCAAATTTATAGCGTCCCCAAATAACTCGCCCCATTTCAGTTTGCCGTAATCTTTATGGGCCAGATTCAGCATCACAACCGCGCCGGGTACACCCGTAGAGCGCCCTGAGGCAATGCCGTCAAAATAGCGTAGCGGCTTGCCTTCATCATCTAAAAATAGCTCTGGCGTGATCTCGGATGGGGCCGTTTCGCGGCCATTATAATTCCAGACTTTTGCAGTTTTAGGATCATAGACCACAAGAAAAGCGCCGCCGCCAAGACCTGAACTTTGCGGCTCAACAAGTCCCAAAACCGCCTGCACAGCAATAGCCGCGTCAACAGCGGAGCCGCCGTCTCGCAGGACTTTTGCACCCGCTTCACTGGCCAGCGGATTGGCCGCCACGACCATAGCGCCAAGGGGGGCTGGGGTTTTTGCTACAGCTTGCACAGCAGATAGCGGCGCAGGATTTCCGCTCGCCTCTTTATCCTGAGCAGGGGATGAGCACGCCGATAATAACACGGTCGATGCGAATAGGGACGTGAGCAAATATTTCATGTGTCTCTCCAGAGTTACCCTTCCATAGCGGCATTGCCGTCATAAAGAAATATCTTATCAAGAGAGACTAACTAGATATTGGGAGCGTCCTAAGAAAAAGGACGACTTATGGGAAAAAGGACATAAGTAACGTCATAAAAAACGGCAACTGTTTAAAGCCGCCGCAAATAAGTTTTTTGTAATGACGCGTATTAAGCTGCGTTTTCGAACTGGTTCATTGTGTTGTGTTCGCCGCCCGCTTTTAATGCGCGGTCGCCGCCTGTCATCTCTTTGAAATCATCTCCCAGATTTGAGCCGACTTCGTGTTGATGTTTCACGGCAGAGACATTTGTGCGGATTTCTTCGCGCTGAATGTTCTTCACATATGCCAGCATTTTCTGTTCGCCGAAATAACCTTCCGAGAGATCGTTCATAACTTTGG
>CAZFWZ010000020.1:0-6724 GCA_964522765.1 uncultured Caulobacterales bacterium
CAGCGGATAACGTGATTACTGGCACCAATGGCAATGACACATTATCTATCGACGAGAGTACGAGCAATAATGTTGTAAATGGCGATGACGGCAGTGATTTCATTAGCGCCGATAACAGTTCTGGCGATAATATTCTAAATGGCGGAAATGGCGATGATGAATTTTCTATCGTCGATAGCACGGGTGATAATGTCCTAAATGGTGGAAATGGCGATGATTTAATTGATGGTTTTTTCAGCTCAGGAGATAATGTCTTAAATGGCGGAGCTGGCGATGACCTCATATTTGCGGGTGATAGTTTTGGCGATAATGTCCTAAATGGCGGCGCAGGTGACGATTTCTTAGATGTATTTTTCAGCCAGGGAAATAATGAGTTAAATGGCGGGGATGGTGATGATGAGATCGTCGACGGATTAGGCGATGATACGCTGATTGGTGGTAACGGCGCAGATTTATTGATCGCTGGAGCTGGGAATGACTATCTCGTTGGGGGCAATGGTGCCGACATATTTGAAATTGATGCAGGGAGTGAATTTACATTTACCGGCAGTGGTCATGACACGATTGCTGATTTCGGAAATGGAAATGACCGTCTCGACTTAAGCGATTTTGACTATGACAACTTTGATCAGCTTAATCTGGTCGAGGAAAATGGGTCGACCTTTATCTTCATTGATGAGAACACCAGTGTTCAATTACAAGGCGTTGAAATAGAAGACCTCTCAGCCGATGACTTCGTATTGTAGAAAACAGTAACCGAAACTTTGCAGAGCAATCGGGTCCTGCACTCGATTGCTCTGACGCGGTGCGGTCTCATCATTGTTGTCGGGTGGCGCCTAGTGATTAGGCCCCAAGCGTTAGGTGACCGCAGAGGGCTCTATGCGCCCTGTTATATTTTGTAAGTCAGAGATTTCATTTGCAATTTTAGCCATGGGGCTCAGCATTGCGTGTAAATCTTGAGTGTGGTTTCCGTCAGCGGGTTCATATTTTTCCAAATAGAGCCGCAGCGTCGCGCCGACTGTGCCCGTGCCAGACAGGCGAAAGACAAAACGTGACCCGCTCTCAAACTCAACGCGCAAGCCTTGATTATGCGAGACCGATCCATCGATGGGATCTTCATAAGAAAAGCTATCGGCTTTGCTGATGGTTTCGCCGTGTAATGTTTGGCCAATCAATCCGTCCAATTTGGCGCTGAGCCTGTCCATAACCTCTTGGGCTTTGGCTTTGTCCACGGCTTCATAATCATGACGTGAATAATAATTGCGGCCATAAGCCTTCCAATGCGCGCCGACGATCTCGCCGACTGATTTACCTGTGACCGCGAGGATATTCATCCACATCAGGACGGCCCAAAGACCGTCTTTCTCGCGCACATGATCAGAGCCTGCGCCCGCGCTTTCTTCGCCGCACAGTGTGATGCGGCCTGCGTCTAAAAGATTACCAAAAAATTTCCAGCCTGTCGGCGTTTCAAAACACTCAATCCCAAGCCCTTCGGCGACGCGGTCCGCCGCGCGGCTTGTCGGCATAGAGCGCGCCACGCCAGAAATGCCGTCTTTATAGCCCGGCGCGAGATGGGCATTGGCCGTAATAATCGCGAGGCTATCGGAGGGCGAGACATAGCAATTCGGGCCTAGCACAATATTGCGGTCCCCGTCGCCGTCTGACGCCGCGCCAAAATTGGGCGCATCACCGCCGAACATTTTGGTAAACAAGCCTTTGGCATAAATGGGGTTAGGGTCGGGGTGTCCGCCGCCAAAATCAGGCCGCGGAACGGCGTTCATAAGAGCCGTTTCGGGCGCGCCGAGGCGGCGGACAAAAATCTCTTCCGCATAAGGGCCGGTGATGGCGTGCATGGCATCAAAACAGAGCGTAAAATCAGAGGCAATCATCTTGGAAATGGCGCCAAAATCAAACAAGCTTTCCAGTAAATCGGCATAATCAGTCACGGGATTAATAATATCGATTTTCATCTCGCCAAGACTTTGCGTGCCGATCGCGCCGAGATCAATATCTTCTGTCTCCAAAATAATATAGCGCTCAATTTTTAAGCTGAGGCCATATATTTCATTGGTCACTGACTCCACTGCGGGGCCGCCATTGCTGCCATTATATTTGATACCGAAATCACCATTAGGGCCGCCGGGATTATGGCTGGCGGACAGGATTAATCCGCCTGCCGCGCTGTATTTTCGAATGACACAAGAGGCCGCAGGTGTAGACAAAAGCCCGCCTTGTCCCACAATCGCGCGCGCCGTGCCATTGGCGGCTGCCATCCGCAAAATAATTTGAATGGCGGTGTCGTTATAAAAACGTCCGTCACCCCCAATCACAAGCGTGCCGCCTTTAATAGCGGAATCAGCATCGAAAATTGATTGTACAAAATTTTCCAAATAATGTGGCTGGCTAAAGACACTGACTTTTTTACGAAGGCCCGATGTGCCTGGTTTTTGATCGTCAAAGGGACTTGTTTTTATCACGCTCATCTTAGTCTCCTTTGCCATGTGACTTTGTTTGCAGGCGCGGTTCGCGGCGCTTAACATTATGTCGGCTTCAGACTTAATTTCAAGCGCTTCAAGATTGCCACTCATCTTCCAGAATGTTTGTGATGATGAAGTCTCGTGCCTAGCGAACCAAAAACAAAGCAGCCCTGCACTCCGGAGAGCACAGGGCCTAAATCACCAAACGGGGCGCATGTCTAGTGATCGTTGGGTTTGCAAAGTCGCCCTTGCTGTACATCTCTCGTATATAAAATTGAAGATGAACCTAATCTAAACGATTGTTTTAAATGAAATCAAAAGGTGTGTGGGCTGATCTACGCCCGCAATAGGGGTGGCAATTCCCCAAGCTCGCCAGCGGCTTCCTGCATGAAAAAATCACGCGCCATATCTGAGCGGTCAACAGCGGCAAGGCCGAGGCGGCGTATGTAGCGCAGCGGAACCGCGCGGTTTGAAAACAGGCTGTTGATCTGATCGGTTGCAACTCCGAGCGTGCGGTTATCTCCGCGCCGCCACTGGGCGTAGCCCTCTAGCTCCGCCCCGCCAATATCAAGCCCAGCTGCGCGGGCCCCGCGCACAGTTTCCGTGAGCGCGGCGGCGTCGCGTAACCCCATGTTCAAACCTTGCCCGGCAATAGGATGCACGGCATGGGCGGCGTCCCCGATTAGCGCGAGGCGACTTGCGGTATAGCTATCGGCCATTTGCAAAGACAGTGGATAGGAAAGTTTTGGCCCTGTTATTTTCAGCGCGCCGAGATGATCGCCAAACCGCCGCGAAAGCTCAGCGAGAAAAGCTTCATCGGGCAGGGACATGGCCGCCTCTACGGCCGTCTTGCTGTCGGACCAGACAAGGCTTGAGCGGGCGCCTGTGAGCGGCAATATCGCAAAAGGCCCGCCGGGATAGAACGTTTGATAGGCGACGCCTTTATGGCTGTGCTCATGGGACACTGTGGTCACGATAGCCGATTGGGCATAAGGGCGCGTGTCCACTGAAATCCCTGCGGCGCGGCGCAGGGCAGAGTTTCGTCCGTCCGCCGCGACGACCAAAGGGGCGCAGAGTGTCTCCCCGCTTGTTAGCGTAATGTCTGCAGCGGCGGGGCCGGCATTAAAGCCGCTCATGGCGTCACCAAATATTGGGGTGAGGTTTGGCGCGTCTTTTACTGTGTTTTGCAGCACTTTGGATAAGGCTGTGTTTTCAATCATAAAGGCCATGGGCGAGCTGCGGCGCTTCCCCTCAAAATGCAAAGTGAGCGGCGAAATTTTACCGGGCCGTCCTTCGCCAATCATCATGTCATTTATCGGCTGTAGGTGAGGGGAGAGCGCGTTTTCTAATCCAAGATGCTTCATCATCTGCAGGCTGCTGGCCGCCAGGGTTGACGCGCGCGGGTCACCGCTTGTTTCGCCAAATTCTTTGACATCCACCAAAGCCGTTTTGCAGCCTGTCTGAGAGAGGGCCAGCGCGGCTGTCAGCCCGACCAGCCCCGCGCCAACAATGATAATATCAAAATCCGTTTTCATGCGAGGCTTCTAGCATGGGCGCGTCCGGCGCGAAAGCGGGGCGCAACTATATCATGGCGTCGGGTATAAAAAATTATCCAGCCGCTAAAAGCTAGAATCGGAGCCAATCTCTCTGGAGTCTTCACTTAAGAAACTCCCAGAAAAACCAGCGGCCTTAACGCCATGTTTACGCTGCGCTTTCATATTCTCTTAAGATTATCATATTGAATTTTAGGGAAACAAGGGAAACATATGCCGCCTGCTGCCTCACAAAGTTATGATGCCTCTTATGCCCATAATTTAATGGAAGATTTAAATGTCCCCACGGCGTCAACTTTTTGGCGCGCGGTGACGGCGCTTTTGCTGTGCGGACTTGGCGCTTTTGTATTGCTGTCGATGCTCAGCTTTAACCCATTTGATTCCACAGCCGATACCGCAGGGCTTGGCCGAATTTCCAATAAACTTGGCGCACCGGGTGCCTCTCTGGCCAATATTCTCATGCAGCTTATCGGCAGCGCCGCCTTTGTACTGGGCGGATTGACGCTCTTTTCAGGCCTGCGCCGCCTCTTTAAACCGCGCCCGCCTCGTAAGTTTTGGGACCGCGCGCGCCGAAGCGGCATTTTCGCAGGCTGTGTGGCCTTGTCGGCAGGCGTTCTCTCCGCGTTCCCGATTCCTCAAGACTGGCCCATGGCGAGCGGCCTTGGCGGCTGGATTGGCGACGGCATTTTTCTTAATTTTCGCGGCGGGCTAGAGCATTTTAATATCCCTGTTGCCGGGTTGATTGCCGCCTTTGTGATTTTTGTCGCCAGCGCCTTTGCGCTTGCAAGATTCATCGGTATTGTCTCCAAAGACGTGCTGGACCTCTGGGATGCTGCCGGTCTTGTCTGGGCTACATTCCGTGTTTGGTTTGACAAGCTGATTTCAGCCATTCGCGCTAAGTTTGATAAGACATATGGCACCGACATTGCGGCGCGTGATAGCCTTGCCGATGTTCGCGATGTGCCCGAAGACACACCCAAAAAGGTGCGTATTAAACGCCGCGTCGCCGCTGCGGCGCCTGCCGTGGCAACCGCCGCAGCGGCCGCTACAATGGCTGTTGCCGCCAAACCCAAAGCTAAGCCGAAGAAAAAACCTAAGGCCAAGAAACCCCAGTTTAAATTTGATGAAGGCGCAGATTTTGTGCTGCCAACGCTTGACCTACTTAAGATGCCGCCGCCGCGCCGCGCCGTGACAGACGAGGCGAGCCTTGTACGCGCGTCCGAAAACCTACACCGCGTGATGGGAGAATACGGCATTAAGGGCGAAATGGGCGAAGTGCGCCCCGGCCCCGTTGTGACCCTGTTTGAATTTGAACCTGCCCCCGGTATGAAAAGTCAGCGTATCATTAATCTGTCCGATGATATCGCCCGCAATATGAGCGCGCAAAGCACGCGTATTGCCGTTGTGCCGGGCCGTAACGCCATGGGCGTTGAGCTGCCTAATAAACGCCGCGAAACCGTCTGGCTGCGCGATATGCTCGCCAGTGATACATTCCAGCACTCAGAGGCCAATTTGCCTATGGTACTTGGCGAAGATATTGGCGGTGAGCCCTTCGTCACTGATTTGTCTAAAATGCCTCACTTGCTTGTCGCGGGGACGACGGGGTCTGGTAAGTCAGTGGGCGTGAACGCGATGATATTGTCTCTGATGTATAAGCTTACGCCTGAGGAGTGTAAGTTCATCATGATTGACCCAAAGATGCTTGAGCTGTCTGTCTATGACGGCGCACCGCATCTGCTGGCCCCTGTGGTGACAGAGCCGAAAAAGGCTGTGGTTGCGCTGAAATGGACGGTGCGCGAAATGGAAGACCGCTACCGCAAAATGTCCAAAATGGGCGTGCGTAATATGGCGGGCTATAATGAAAAAGTCATTGAAGCCAAAGCCAGCGGTGAGGTCATGACCCGCACGCAATTGACGGGATATGACAAGGAAAGCGGCGAGCCGATTTTCGAAACCGAAGAACTACATTACGAACCCATGCCTTATATCGTCGTGATTATTGACGAAATGGCGGACCTCATGATGGTGGCGGGTAAAGACATTGAAGGCGCGGTGCAGCGTCTTGCGCAAATGGCGCGCGCCGCAGGTATCCATATGATTATGGCCACGCAGCGCCCGTCTGTGGACGTGATTACAGGCACAATTAAAGCCAATTTCCCGACCCGCATATCTTTCCGCGTCGGGTCTAAAATCGATAGCCGCACTATCCTTGGAGAACAGGGCGCAGAGCAGCTTCTTGGCAATGGTGATATGCTGTTTATGGGCACGGGCCGTCCGCGCAGATTACACGGGCCGTTTGTGTCTGACGGAGAGGTCGAGCGCATTGCGGAATTTGTCAAAGCCCAAGGCTCGCCTGCCTATCTCGACGAGATTACCAAAGACGTAGATGAGGATATGCCAGACGGTGCCGGCGCAGACAGCGGAGCCGAAACCTCGCTCTTTGATCAAGCCGTGGCGATTGTCGCGCGCGACCGCAAGGCCTCGACGAGCTATATTCAGCGCAAGCTGTCTATCGGTTATAACCGCGCGGCTGACCTTATCGACCGTATGGAACAAGAGGGCATGATTAGCGCGGCGGGCGTGGGAAGCAAACGCGAGATATTCCTGCCGGAGTAAGGTTTTTTAACGGTGCTAATAAGACCCGAAAAGGGCATAAAACACAACAAACCTTATGTCTGCTTTTCCTACAAAAGC
>CAZFWZ010000020.1:6824-8851 GCA_964522765.1 uncultured Caulobacterales bacterium
AAAGCAGACGTTAGCTGAGTGCCCCATATCGCCCAAAGTAAGCGGCTCACAGACAGTACTATCTTGATAAGGTCTCAATCTTCATATGTTTGATATGATACGTCCTCTAGTTTATACGTGCGCGAAAGCTTACCGCCCAATTTGAGCCGCCAGCCATAGACCCGCTGGGATTAAAACAAATGAACGCCACATTGGGGTCATAGCCTGCAGCCGGCGTATAGGTGCAATCAGAAAAGCTAGCGGGGGCGGCGGAGCTATTGGAAAAGCCAACATTTGTTGCGAAATCAAATGTTAATCCGCTGCCAGTTTCTTGGAAGGTAACAGGGTCAGTTTCTGGGCCTGCGCCGTCAATGTCGCCATTAAAAAATGAAACATCACCCGGCATGTTGTCAATTAGTTGCAGGCTTCCTGCATCGACGGCCCCAGCGCCTGTATTATTAGCCGATATAGTATAAATGACATCATTTCCAGGCACGGCATAAAGCCCTAACCCTTGTGGATCATAAATCGACACAGTTTTAGCTGCGTTTAGATTTGCGGGCGCAGGCGTGGCCGAGACTTGGCACTGCGTTCCATAAATAACTCCGTCAAAGCGCAATCCGCCGCTGCCGCCATAGCTTACTTCCAAAAAGCGCGCACCGCCGCTGGGCACAACATAGTCATCATATCTAAATGTATTAGGCGTCCAAGACCCCGTTGAGCTTCCCACAGATGTATAGCTCACCCCGTCCAGAGACATGCTTATAGTCCCTGTCGGGTTACTGTTATAATGGCTCGCAAAGGAGACCTCAATCACCTCTCCTGCAGGTACAGAAATATCGCTATCCCCCGTAAGGTCATAAATCAATGACTGGAAGAATGTTGTCCCTGAATTATTATCATTATGAACAACTGTCCCCTCCGGTAAAGGCGCGCCTAAAGCTCCGTTTAAATTATTAGGCTGCCCGCCTGTACTGGGGGATACGCTCGCGGAGACAACATGATAAGTACCGGGTATGGCCGCGCTGCCCGCAGGACAGGAAGAACCGCCTCCGCCCGGAACAAACACAGTGACGGTTTCAGTCACAGACGAACAGTTAGTAATATTTATAAGCTCACAGATTTCATAATCCACAGTATATGTGCCTGCGGCCGTATTAGGGGCCACGGTGATTAAACCTGTCGTAGGGGAGAGCGTGACATTAGGTGAACTTGCGGCCGTCGACACGATTGAGACGTTATTTGGATCTAATATAGCGCCATTGATGGTGTCTGATGTTAAAACTGAGATTGTATCACCGCCAACGCTTCCATCTATTAATGCAAAGCTCTCGGCAACAGCGAGAATATCATTTGTAGGAGGGCCCGCTGTCACAAGAAAATTATCATAACCTGCAGACTCATCAAACTCTGGTTGGGTCACATCCGCCCTCAAGGCTAATCCCACAGAAGTCCCTGGATTGCTGATGACAATCTCAAAACGGTGAAGTTGGTCAAACCAGAACTGTCCAGAACTAAACCCTAATTCTTCTCTGCCCGTCAGCGGCGTATGTGACCAAGCAATATTTCCGCTCGCCCCCGACCTCGCAGCTTGAGGGGCTGGGAATGGCAATGAAAAGAGTTGAACGCCATCAATATCGACTTCAAAACGATCAAAGCCAAATTCAGTATTATTATCCCAGCTATCAAACCTGTATAAATCAAACGCAATGCGCAATTCATCAGAATTTGGGGGTACGGTGAAGGTTCGGGATGTTGTTGTTTGCCCGTTTGCAAAGCGGCCTAAAAACCGCGTGACCGCAGGCGCAAAATCATCACTGTTATCACTCCAACCAGAAATCGTACCTTCAAAGTCATCCTGATAAATGACAGTCGTTTGTGAATATGCCGCGCTCGCGGTCAAAAGAGAGACCCAAAGCACAATATTCAGTAAGACGAGTTTTATCTTTATGTGCAAAAAATGAGGCATAAGCCATCTTACAGGCTATATTTGAATATCATGTGAACAGCTTATAAACACAGAGTAGTATAATACAACTTTATAGGCA
>CAZFWZ010000020.1:8951-31389 GCA_964522765.1 uncultured Caulobacterales bacterium
ACACGGCTCCAGTTTCTACTCCACAGTCTTTGTGCTCGGCCGTATCAACACGGATTGGAAGCGCTGATAGCCTAGCGTTTTTTCAAGTTCCGTTTGCCCAAAGGCGCGGTACTCGCCAATGGGCTGGGCTATAAATCCTTGCGCGCTAAAGTGCTCGGCGATAGAGCTCGCGCGCCGAAACGCCAGAGAGCTATTATCAAAGTTTTCAACTGCGCCCGATGTGGAGGCATATCCAACGACGTCAATCTGGCTGATGTCCCACCGCTTTAGCGCCCATGCATTCGTCTCAAGCACGGGCGTCATCTCAGGGGTAATGCCGTCTTCGCCATTGGCAAAATTAATCAAGGGCAAATCTAAAACGGGGGGAACAACTCTAATGTCCCAATTGGAAAAATTCTCCAAAAGCCCCGCTTCAATGGCCTCGTAGGAGGCGGCAGAAAAACCGGCTTGCCGCGCCGCAAAGAAATTAGCGGTCATCGTCTCACTATCTATATCAGCGCCCGCTAATTTAAACGCAACCGCATTGCGAAGCTCTGCCTCGCCGCGGCGCATTTCTGATAGGGTTTCTATTCTTGATATTTCTTCGCGCAGCGGCGCACCGAGTGAAGAATTAGCAAGCTCAAGAAATTTCGCTTTCTCTAAATCTGTATCTTGGTTGATGAGGACTTGTCCCAGACTGAGCGTCACATTACGCCCCATTTTTTCGGACAGCTGGGATTGCAGGGCGCTTTGCGCGCCGGCCACGCGTCTGCGCGTGAGGACTGTCGCTTCGACATTGAGTTCTGTGCGCGAAGGAAAGGTGACTGTTAGGTCGCTCAGCCGGCTCGGGACATCGGCAAAGGGCGTAAGAATTTCACTTCTAATAGAACTTGTGACCTGCGTTTCATAAGCGATATCGCGAAGCGAAATGACAAGCGGGATCGAAAGGGCTGTAAAAACAACAATGATAAACAGGCCTTGCCCCGCATTGCGGCGAGCGCAATGCGTCTTACCAAATCCGTAAAGCCGGGACAAAATGGTCACCGAGATGGCTATGGCTAAAAGATTAGTCATGAAGAGGAAGAATGAACCGCCCGCAATCCGCATAGAGCCAACAGCAAGGCCGTAACCCGTCACAGCGAGCGGTGGCATTAAGGCTGTGGCAATCGCAACCCCAACAATGGCTTCGTCCTTGCGCGTAATAACCGCATATCCGCCTGCAAGACCTGAGAATATTGCGACGAGCAGGTCAAAGAAATTTGGCCGTGTCCTCGCCAGAATTTCCGGCGTCGCTTCGCTCAAAGGTGAGGCCGCTGTAATTAAATATGATATAAGCACGGCAGAGACGAGGCCGACGACTATGGATTTGAACGCTTTTTTCAGCGCGTCGAAATCGAGAATACTCAGCGAAAACCCAAGTAGCATGATGGGCCCCATAAGCGGGGAAATCAGCATGGCGCCAATAACGACGGCGGGCGATGATAACAGTAGGCCCAATATTGCAATCGCGCAGGACATGCTGACCATGAAAATGTAACGTCCTGTAAACCCGCCTTCTTCATGCACGTGATCTACGACTTCGACGTGATCTATGTCTTGGCGAAGCTCATAAATATTGATGTGCAACAGGCGCTGCCAATTTGGCTTTTTAGGCTTTGAAGCTTTGAGAGACTGCATGATTCATTCCTGAGACCGTTACGAAGCGGCGCAAGTTCACCGCTTATGTCGGGCCGTCTTTATCGGCTTTAGGGCTGAATGTCTAAGCGATGTTGGGAAAATTACAGATGAATCTCCCTGGCTTACCGTCTTACGGCTAGCGGGCTAACCAGCCGCCATCGACGGGCAAGGTGATGCCTTGGACATAATCAGACGCCGCCGAGGCGAGGAATACAACGGCGCCTCCCATATCATCCGGTTGCCCCCAGCGCCCGGCAGGAATACGCCCCAAAATTTCTTTGTTTCGCAGCTCATCCGCTTGAAGCGCGGCTGTATTATTCGTCGTAAAATAACCCGGCGCGATGGCATTCACATTGATGCCGTGCTTCGCCCATTCATTGGCTAAGGCTTTCGTCAGGCCGCCCACGCCGCTTTTAGAGGCGGTGTAAGCGGGCACGCGAATGCCGCCCTGAAACGTCAGCATGGACGCGATATTGATAATTTTACCGGATTGTTTTTTTGACACGATATGCCTTGCAAAGGCTTGGGATAAAAAGAAGAGCGTCCGTAAGTTGACATTCATGACGCTGTCCCAGTCCTCAGGCGTAAAATCTATGGCGTCATTGCGTTTAATAATCCCGGCATTATTAACCAGAATATCCGCGCGGCCCAAGGTCGAGACGGCCTCTGCCACAATGTTTTCCACATTATCAGCCGTATCGAGGTCTGTGAGAATGGAGTGTGATTTAACGCCTGTCTTCGCTATGCGCGCTAACGTCTCGGCCGGTTTTGAGCGCCCTATCAGCGCTATGTCTGCACCTGCTTTGGCAAGGGCAATAGCCATGCCTTGTCCGAGCCCTGTGTTCGCCCCCGTAACAAGCGCAACTTTTCCGGTCAGGTCAAACATCAGGCGAGCTGACACATATCACAGTCAGGCAAGGGTAAGTTTTACTCAGCATATGTCTCTCTTGAAGGCGGATTTTATAAATCTATCGTCTTTTTACTTCAGAACTGTACGTGAGCATAATTAATTTTATGGGTTCTGAGACTAGATTTATTTGGCCTCATCCATGAGGGTTAAGCCGTTAATCAGGGCCTCAAAATAAGCCGGCACCTTAAAAAAAGCCCGGGCCAGCTCTGCTGAAACCCGGGATTAAAGTGGACATCAGGGGAAAGATTGATGTTGAGTGTTATGACCACGGGGCTGAAATTATTTCAAAACTAATCGGGGGCTGTCGCTGCGAAGACGCGCGCTTGCTGAGAATTGGGGCACAGATTACGGACCTGTGCCTCATATGGGTGCAGCGGACTTTGGTATATGGGTTGGGCGGCGCGCAAACCACGCACAAAAAAGGCCCCCGTTTAGGAGCCTTTTGGAATGAGGGGTTGGGCGGTGCAGAAACAACGCGTTGCCCTATTTACGTTCTGCCTTTTGGTAGACCGATTAAGCGAAGCCTTTGAACTTGTCTTTAAAGCGAGATACGCGGCCGCCGCGGTCTAACATTTTGCCGTCGCCGCCCGTCCAAGCGGGGTGCACTTTGGAATCGATATCAAGCACAAGGCGGTCGCCTTCTTTGCCATATGTGCTGCGGGTCTGATATTCAGAGCCGTCAACCATTTGCACGGTAATCATGTGATAATCTGGGTGTACGTCTTTTTTCATTTTGGTTCTCCTGCCCCAAAAGATAAGGGCTCTATAGCACGGGTTTACTTTGGTTCGTCCCCCGCAAGTGGGCAGCATTTAGCGGGCAAGGCGTTAAGGGTCAAGCGGTCATTGCAATTACCCGCGTACAGGCTTAACTGAGCTCTATGAACAGTTCAAAAAACAATGACTTTAAAAATATTTCGGGCCTCGGCCAAGTCGCCGATGATTATGACGCGCTGCTCTGTGATATTTGGGGCGTTATTCATAACGGCCGCGAGCCGTTTATGGAGGCCTGCGAAGCGCTGGAGCGGTTTCGCGCCGACCGCGGCCCCGTTATCCTCATTTCCAATTCCCCGCGCCCAAGCTCAGCCATACCCGAGCAGCTCGAAGAGGTGGGTATCGTCGGCAAAATCTATGACGCTATTGTGACGTCAGGCGACAGCACGATTGATGAGCTCTCGCGCCGCGCGCCGGGCCCTTGCTATAAACTCGGACCGCAGAGAGATGACGTACTATACTCAAGTCTAGAGATGAATTTTTGCGATCTCGCAGACGCGGCTTTCATTAGCTGCACGGGCTTGTTTGACGATGAGAATGAGACGCCGGACGATTATACCGAAATGCTGACCGAAGCGCGCGATATGGGCATACCTATGGTGTGTGCCAATCCTGATATTCGCGCTAAGCGCGGCGATCAGCTAATTTACTGCGGCGGCGCGCTCGCGCAGCTCTATGAAAAACTCGGCGGCGAGACGATTTATACTGGCAAGCCGCATGAGCCGATCTACCGCCTTTCGCGCGCTTGGCTCCGGGAGGTGACGGGCTATGACATTACTAATGACCGCGTGCTAACGATTGGGGATAACATCCACACCGATTTGCTCGGTGCGCAGCGTGAGGATTATGACTGCTTGTTTGTCGCTGACGGCGTGCATGCGGGTAATGAGGCGAAATTGAAATCTTTGCTGTCAGAGCACGGCATAAGCGCGAAATATATGGCCGATAGCCTTCATTGGTAACGCTTCGTCAAATAAAGTGACTTTCAAAATACACACCCCCTGCTAGAAGAGACTATGACTGTAGCTATAAAATACTATCTCGAAGACCTAGAAGTCGGCATGTCCGCCACGACAAGCATGACCATTACAGGCGAGCAGATTGACACATTTGCTAAGATCACAGGGGACTTTAACCCCATCCATGTTGATGAAGACGCCGCCAAGGCCGCCGGATTTGAAGGCCGCATTGCGCATGGCGCGCTGTCGGCTTCGCTAATCTCGGCTGTGCTCGGAAATGACTTACCGGGGCCGGGGGCTGTGTTCGTCGAGCTCAACCTGCGCTTTCGCCGCCCCGCTATGATTGGCGATGTCGTCACGGCTGTGGCGAAGGTGGAAGAGATTAATGAACGCACGGGCCGCGTGAAAATGAAATGTCACTGCGAAGTGGACGGTAAACAAATCTGCCGCGGCGATGCAGGCGTTATTTTGCAAAAACGCCCGAAAGACGATTAGCGTCACGTGAAGAGCTATGACCGTTACACAGGGCTGACTGCCGCTGATAAAGGCGCGGTTATTGCGTTGGGTAATTTTGACGGGCTGCACCGGGGTCATCAAGCGGTCATTACGCAGGCCAAAATTATTGCCGATAAGCTTGAAGTCCCGCTTGGTATTGGCCTGTTTCGCCCCCACCCCTTTCGGTTTTTCAAACCAGACGCCGCGCCTTTTCGCTTGATGAGCGCGCAGCTACGCGCCGAAATTATGCCGTCCCTGGGCGTCGAACGGCTTTACGAAATTCCCTTCACAGATGCGCTGCGCGATATGGACGATACCCAGTTCGTTGAGCAGGTTCTGCATCAAGGCCTTGGCATCACCCATGTTGTTGTCGGGAAAGATTACGGCTTTGGTAAAAACCGCTGCGGAAATGTCGACAGCTTGACGCGTCTTTGCGAGCAGCGGGGCATTGGCGTGAGCGCGCTGGAGCCTATTGGCCTGCATAAGCTTTACGGCAAATATGGCAGTACGGAAATTCGCAAGGCCTTAAAAGATGGCGATGTCTTTCATGCCGCTCATATGCTCTCGCGCCCGTGGTGCGTGGACGGAATTGTGCAGAAAGGCGCGCAGCGCGGACGCACAATTAATTTTCCTACGGCTAATATAGAATTTGCCGATTTAGTCCGTCCGAAATTTGGTGTCTATGCGGTGGAAGTTACGCTTCCTGATGGTGGTCACAAATACGGCGTAGCTAATACAGGAAACCGCCCAACGGTGGGCGGAGAAGACGCGCGGCTAGAGGTCAATATTTTTGACTATGAAGGCGATTTATATGGCGAGCGCCTGAAAGTTCATTTTCGGGCCTTCATCAGGCCGGAACAAAAGTTTGAAAATTTCGAAGCGCTTAAAGCGCAAATCCAAAACGATGCTGACGGCGCTAAAGCGCTTTTTGGCATATTGTATGAGGCCTAGGACGCGGCAGATAATTGCGGCGCGGTATTGACCGCAGAGGGCTTTACGGCACGTGTTTGAGAGTCGAGCGCGACATGCGCCTCACTTCCAGCAATAGGCAAGTCAACTGTAACCGCAAAAATAGATCCTGACCCCACGCGGCTCATGGCAGAAATTGTTCCGCCCATTATTTCTATTAACCCCTGCGCGACGGTTAGGCCGAGCCCCGTACCGCCGTGCGCGCGCGTGCGGCTTTCATCGGCTTGTCGGAAACGGTCAAAAATAATTGGAAGCTTATCATCTGAAATCCCTATTCCCGTATCTCTAATCGTAAAGATAAGGCGGTAAAGGCCTGAGGCTGTTTCTGTGCCCGTAAGATTGATATCAATGCGGCCGCGCTGCGTGAATTTGACCGCATTTCCAAGGATAGATCCAATGGCGTGCTGCAGGCGTTTTTCATCACCGACGAAGTGTTGCGGCAAGTCTTTAGGCACAGAGAGATATATGGGCAGATCTTTCTGCGCCGCCGAAACGCGGTGAGGCGCTATGGCTTTGAGAATAAGCGGTTTTACTTCAAACGCATCGTGGGTAAGCTGAACCTTACCCGACTCGATTTGAGAAAAAAGAAGAACATTTGAAATGAGTCCCACAAGGGTTTCACCTGATTGGTTGATAAGCGCGGTTAACTCGGTTTGCTCTGCGTCGAGATCTGTTTCCATCAACACTTCTGATATGCCCAAAATGCCGTTCATTGGCGTTCTGAGTTCATGGCTCATATTAGCGAGAAATTGAGTCTTAGCATTGTCATTCTCGCGCGCAGTTTCTAGGTTGTCCTCGAGCGTTGCAAAGGCACCGTGCATATTTTTGCTGAATAAGCCGCAAACGAAGCTGACCATTAATAAGGCGAGGCTGCCTTGAAACGCGCGCTGGAAGTTACGCGTGGCGAAAGTTTCTGGATCATATATGCCGCCCGCTGGAAAGCCAAGCGAGACTGTATAAAGATACCAAATCACGACAATGCCAAAGCCGCAAAAAATCGCGACGGCCCTCACGCCGCAAATAAACCCATTGGCCATAGAGCCAAGAATGAAAAAGGGAATCAGAGCCGAGTTAATACCCGTTTTATCGGGCACAGCAGAGGCTAGCGTACTTGCAATGATGAGGAATGAAAACATTGCAGCGTAAAAAGGAAAGTTCAGTTTATAGCGCAGATTTACGATTGAGGTGGCAACTAGAACCATCACGACTATGGAGAGCATGTGATCGGCTGTAATGCGGCCATAAGTGATGTACATGCCATATAGGTTCACAATTTGGGTCGCGGCAAATACAAGGCCGATGACGTAAACCGCGCGGGCACGAACGCGAACACTCGGTGATTCAATCCTGTCTAACTTTAGAAGTTTCTCGACCCGGTCAATTATTGTCATCTGATTTCCTGAGGTAGCGCCAGTTAATAAGTTTAAAGATGCAACTCTTAACTGTGATTTAGGCTGGCTTTCCCTAATTTATCGTGAATAAAGGACGAAACTACTGTAAAGAAATCTAAACAGGAGAGTTCTATGCCGATATCAAATTCTAATCCCTCCACGACACTCGCGCGTCGCAAGCTGTTGGGGCTCATGGCGGCGCTGCCGGTTTTATCAGCCTGCGAGACATTGGACCCTGCCGTAATTGACGGCATTTTAGGGTCGGGCGGATTGGGAACAGGCGGACTTTCGCAGTTCGACGCGAGCCAAGGCATTAAAGCCGCGCTAGATAATGGTATTGCTGAAGCTGTCTCGACAGTCGGACGGCAAGATGGATATTTAGGCGATAATATAATTCGTATTCCGCTGCCCAAGAAACTCGCCGATGTGCAGTCGACACTGTCTTCATTTGGCGCTTCGGGAATGCTTGATGAACTTGAGGTTCAGCTAAACCGCGGCGCGGAAAAAGCGGCGCCTATCGCAAAAGATATTTTCGTGAGTGCTGTGAGCCAGCTGTCTATCCAAGATGCGATTGGCATTGTGCGCGGAACTGACTATGCAGCTACAGAATATTTACAGGCAAAAACGACGGATAATCTGACGACATTATTTACGCCCATTTTAGGAGATTCGCTAAATGACACTGGCGCGCTCAGATTGGTGGATCAGCTTGATAATAGCCTCAGCGGGTTTGGCGTGAGCGGCGTCGGCGCGAACGCGAAATCGGATTTGATCTCTCACGGGGTCGCTTATGGCCTGTCGGGCATGTTTCATTATATTGGCGAAGAAGAGCGCCTTATCCGCGAAAATCCAGCCAAAAGAACGAATGAAATTCTACGAAAAGTGTTCGGATTTTACGCTTAAGGTTTCTTTTTTTGGGGCCAAAATCATCTTTTTTAGGCCCAAAATCACCTTTTTTCGGGCCTAAATGACAAAAAAAGTCTCGAAAATCACTCAATTTTTCCGCTTTTTGGGCCTATATCGGCCTTTTTAGGCGGCCAAGACACTCAAAACTGAACCCTTAAATTTGTTTTGAAAGTGTCTTATGTCCTTGCCGTCCATTCTACCAAACCGCTCGCTCGGTGTTAAACTCATTGTCGTTTGCGTCCTTGTGATGCTCATGGCGATCCCCGCGATGTTCATCTCCTATATTGCCTTTGAACGCTCGGGCCGCGCCGATGAAGTCACCCGCGAAGTCTCGCAAAGATATGGCGGGGAGCAATATATATCTGGTCCCGTTCTCATTGCCCCTTATGCGGCTAAACATACGGACGGGACGATTGCCGAGCTTGGCTATTATGCTGTTTTTGCTGAAAATGGGCAGGCGGAGTTTAAAGACCTCATAACGACTATTCGTCGGCGCAGCCTGTTTAAAGTCCCAACCTATGAAGGCGGCGGGTTATTAACGGCGAGTTTTGCCGCGATTGATGGCAGCTTGCCAACAGGCTCAGCCCAAGTGGATTGGTCGCGGGCTAAAATAGTTGTCGCGCTTTCGGATGTGCGCGGCCTCAATGAAGATGTGACGCTTACGCTTCCGGGCCATAAGCCGCGTAAGTTTCAACCTGCCGATATAGACGATATGCCAAGCTTTGAACCGCCCGCCATGACCATAGATCCTGTCGTCACTTCTAAGGGGTATATTAAGGCGCCGCGCCGTCATTTTACAAAAAATGGTTGGCTTAGAGATGAGCGCTCGCAGACTTATTTATCGGTCGATGTAAGCGATATTGTTGCAAAAGCGCAGCCTTTTACCGTGAAAGTCAACATAGCTGTCTCGGGCGCGCAGCGTCTTGGCGTGACGCCGTTTGCGCAATCAACAGAGGTGGATATGACCGCCGATTGGTCAGACCCTGGTTTTCAGGGCGGCTTCCCGCCGCGGCAGCGCGATATAACCGAGGATGGTTTTACTGCGAGTTGGAGCGTCCCTTATTTGCGGCGCGGCATTCGGGCCCATGGCCGCGCGCACACGCTTGCCGCGCTCACGGCCCCCTCAAAGCTCATGACTGTACAATTTGTCTCGCTTGATAATCCCTATCAGACCGTCAACCGCGCGCTGAAATATAGTGTGCTCTTTATCGGGCTCGTCTTTCTCGCGTATTTTTTATTCGAGGTTATTGTCGGCGTGCGGGTTCATCCCGCGCAATATATTTTGATTGGCCTTGCGCAGAGTATTTTCTATCTGCTGCTGCTGGCTTTTGCGGAACGTATTGGGTTTACCGCCGCTTTCCTGATGTCCGCGGGCGCGACAATTGCAGCGACGGCAGGCTATGCAGGCGCTGTGTTTGGAGCCCGCGAATATATTCTTCGTGCAGGCGTGGTTTTCACCCTTGTTTACGCCCTTCTTTATAGCCTCATGCGTATGCAGGATTTCGTCCTTATGATTGGCGCGCTGGCGAGCTTTATCGCGATTGCCATGACGATGTATCTAACCCGTAATCTAAACTGGTATGGCCTCAAACCAGCTGCAGTCCTAGAAAAAGACTAAATCCAAC
Source organism: uncultured Caulobacterales bacterium (assembly GCA_964522765.1). Lineage (GTDB taxonomy): Bacteria > Pseudomonadota > Alphaproteobacteria > Caulobacterales > Maricaulaceae > Fretibacter. The sequence continues at coordinate 18,634 of CAZFWZ010000020.1, forward strand.
CGTTTGGCGCGCCTCACGCGCGGTTTACCGAAAAAGTGAAACAAAACTCTATTCGCTTTTACGCGTATATCGTCTATAAGCACGTCAAACGTATAAGGATTAATCATGGTTCAGCTCACGCTCCCGAAAAATTCAAAAATCAATAAAGGGACGGTCTGGCCCGCACCCGCGAAGAAAACCGATAAAGCGGCGCGCATGCGAACGTTTAAAATCTACCGTTATGACCCAGAGCAAGGCGGACAGCCGCATTGGGACACCTATGAGATTGACCTGAATGAAACGGGCCCGATGATGCTCGACGCTTTGTTCAAAATTAAGAACGAGATTGACCCCACACTCGCGTTCCGCCGGTCTTGCCGTGAAGGCGTCTGCGGGTCTTGCGCGATGAATATTGGCGGGCGCAATACGCTGGCTTGTACGAAAGCGATTGACGACGTAAAGGGCAGCGCGATTTCGATCTCTCCCTTGCCGCATTTGCCAGTTGTGCGCGACCTCGTGCCAGACCTGTCGAACTTTTATAAGCAATATGCATCTATCGAACCTTGGCTTCATACCTCCGAAGCTTTGCCTGAAAAAGAGCATTTCCAAACGACCGAAGACCGCGATAAGCTGGACGGCTATTACGAGTGTATCTTGTGCGCATCTTGTTCAACGTCTTGCCCAAGTTATTGGTGGAACGGCGACCGCTACCTCGGCCCCGCCGCGCTCCTCCAAGCCTACCGCTGGCTTGTAGATAGCCGTGATGATGCCAAAACAGAGCGCCTGAATGATCTCGAAGACCCGTTCAAGCTTTACCGTTGCCACACGATCATGAACTGCGCGAATGTGTGTCCCAAAGGCCTCAATCCTGCCAAGGCGATTGCTGAGGTGAAAAAGATGATGGTTGCGCGCGCGTAAATACCGAGTGGCCTACGGCTATCAAAGGAGATTGAAATGAGTGAAGTGAACGAAGCTAATGTATGTGGGTGCGGACGAAGTCCCACAGGCAAATGTATTGGGTGGCATGCTCTCTCTGAGGAGGACTTTCGCGCGAAATTAAAAGCCTATGAAGAGAAGAAAAAGAATAAAAATTAGCTTGGGTGTAACCTCTATTATCCACCTGAAGACAGGCTTAATTGATGTCTAACTTTGACGCTTGAGCTTAAATGTCCTCAAAACCGTCTCGCGGCCTTAAAACCTATATTGTCTACGCCTTCATTGACCCGAGATGAAAAAATACTGCCATTTGAGAGATGTTCAAAGAAAATTTCTCCTGACCATTTTTCGTTCACCCTATAACCTAAGGCAAAATGCGGACGAAATAATATACGTGAGCCAAACTGGATTTCAGTTTGAGAGAGTCTGACGGCTTCAGCGAATCCGGCGTCATCAGGAAGTCCGGTAGCCCCTGTATGCGCGACGAGCCCGATAGAAAAGTCCCCATAAAATTTTGTCCCAAGCGTTTGGCGCCATAATAATCCAGCGCCGCCAAAAGAGGTTTCACCTTCTAAATTTAAGGTTCCATTTATATAAGGTTGAGGGGATAAGGCCCATTTCAGAAATTCTGGTTCCGCAAATACAATCTCAGCATTTATGGCCACGCTATTTTCGGGTTGAGGTAACCTTTCGCCATCAATAAGACTTCTTGGTGCGGAAACGGCCCAACCAATGCCAAGCGTATCCTCCGCAAATTCAGTGATTCCAATCTTTACTTCTGCAACTTGCGCCTTTGCTGACGGCGTAAAAGCAAAGATAAAGCATATGACGCTCAGGAGTCTAAAGACCATTATGTCCCCAATTCTTGATGCGAAGGTTATATAATCCGCAAATCTTATGAAACATTGATGCATTCTTTCGGCAAAGCTTCAAACACAAATTACAGTCCTATATGTGTTGTTATTTTTTGAGGCGTTCAATACACGCGGCTGCTTAAAGTCGTTTGCGATTTCTCCAACCATGATTAGACTACGCTAAAGTAGAATCACCGAGAGGCTACCATGAAAACGACGAGACGCACTATGCTCCAAACTATAGGGCTTACAGGCCTGTCTATTCTGGCTCCCGTCTCTTTGACGGGCTGCGCGACGGCGGCCTATAATATTCAAGAACGCTTTGGGATTGAGAAGCGCGATATCCTTGTTGACCGTGTTTTAGAGGTTGCGAGCTCTCAGACCGAAGCCAAAGAAGAGTTTGTAGACGCGCTAGACGCTTTTCGCGCCGTGGTGGCTTTTGACGGCGGCGATCTTGAAGACACATATGATAATTTAAAAAAATCTTATGAGCGCGCTGATAGTCAGGCCAGCGATGTTCGTTCGCGGGTCGCCTCTGTGAAACGCGTGGCGCGCGATCTTTTTAGTGAATGGGAAAAAGAGCTCGGGCAATATTCTGATGCAGGGCTTCGCCGCACGTCTGAGCGCCAATTGCGCGAGACGCAGGACCAATATGACCTGTTAGCCGCTAAGATGGACGCGGCGACGGACTCTATGGACCCCGTTTTGTCCGTCTTTAGTGACCGCGTCTTATTCCTAAAGCATAACCTCAATGCCCGCGCTATCGCGGCGCTGGATACGCAATCCGCAGATGTAGAAGGGGATGTTGCGCGGTTGATTGCAGAAATGGAGCGCTCTATCTCTGCCGCTGATGCCTTTATAAAAGAGATGAACAGCGCGTCAGCATAAAGCTTTCAGTTCTCTCCCCTTGCAAAAAAATACCGGCCTCTCTCGAAAGAGGGCCGGTTTAGGTATTGTGGGGGACTAAAAATATTTTGTAAAATTTGAGCGACACTCAAGCTGATGAGTTGAGGTGAGTGGGACAGCTGAAGTGTCGCTCAGTTTAAACGCGGGGATGAATCGCGCTATAGATAGCGAGCTGTGAGCCCGCCTTAACTAGAGGTGTTGGGATGGTTTTGGCGGCCGTGTTTATTCCGGCTGCCCTATATTATCGTGTTGAATATTAAGTTCCCTTTTAGACATTTTTGTTGAAACTAGATTTAGGGCGGAAGTTTTAACAGTAGGTTAATATTGGGGTTTTATATAAATTAACACCAATATAGTGTTAACAATATATCATTAAATTTGTCCAGCGCGATTGAGGCCGCCTATAAGCGCGCAGCAAAAAGCCGGGACAAAAGTCCCGGCTCACTAAGCGCCCGCTTATTAAGTCTTTAACTTAGCATTTATAGTAGAGATCAAATTCTACAGGATGTGGGTGCATGTTAACGCGGTGCACATCTTCCATTTTCATTTCAATATAAGCATCGATTTGATCATTATCAAATACACCGCCCGCTGTTAGGAATTTGCGGTCTGCATCAAGGGACTCAAGCGCTTCCTTGAGACTTCCGCAAACCTGCGGAATAGCCGCAGCTTCTGCTGGCGGAAGGTCATAAAGATCTTTGTCCATCGCATCGCCGGGGTGGATTTTATTCTTAATCCCGTCAAGGCCAGCCATAAGCAGGCCAGAGTAAGCGAGATAAGGGTTGGCCATTGGGTCAGGGAAGCGGACTTCAAGGCGTTTACCATTGGGCGAAGCTGTCCAAGGAATACGCACAGAGGCCGAGCGGTTACGCGCAGAGTAAGCCAGCATAACAGGCGCTTCGAAACCTGGCACCAAACGCTTATAGCTGTTTGTTGATGGGTTGGTCAGTGCGTTAAGCGCTTTAGCGTGCTTGATGATACCGCCAATATAGAACAGGCAACTCTCAGACAGGCCTGCATATTCATTACCCGCAAATGTTGGCTTGCCGTCTTTCCAGATTGACATATGCACGTGCATGCCTGTGCCGTTATCATTCCAAACAGGCTTGGGCATGAATGTCGCTGTTTTGCCGTAAGCATGGGCGACATTGTGTACGATGTATTTATAAAGCTGCATGTTATCGCCCATTTCAAGGAGAGGCGCGAATTTCATGCCCAGCTCATGCTGCGAGGGAGCCACTTCATGGTGATGCTTTTCAGGGCGAAGGCCAAGCTCGTCCATGACAGAAAGCATTTCTGAGCGCATGTCTTGCTCATGATCGATGGGCGGCACTGGAAAATAACCGCCTTTGGCGTGTGGGCGGTGGCCCATATTGCCGCCTTCATAGCGTGTGCCGGTATTATACGGGCCTTCGACAGAGTTAAACTCATAGCCAGTTTTGTTTTGGCTTGTATCCCAGCGCACATCATCAAAGACGAAAAATTCAGCTTCTGGACCAAAGTAAACTTGGTCGCCAACTTTTTGCGCTTCCATGTATTTCTGCGCTTTTTTAGCGGTTGTACGCGGGTCGCGGTTATAGGCTTCATTCGTGTCTGGCTCTAGGATGTCGCAGAAAACGGCGAGCGTATCTTGCTGAAAGAACGGGTCCATCTTAGCTGTGGACGCATCGGGCATAAGAACCATGTCTGACTCGTTAATATCTTTCCAGCCTTCGATGGATGAGCCATCAAACATTGTGCCGTCTTCAAACAGGTCTTCATCAACCATTTCGGAGTGGAATGTGACGTGCTGCAATTTGCCCTTAGGGTCTGTGAAGCGCAGGTCGAGGAACTTTATATCCTCATCATTCATTTTCTTGAGAAGCTGCTCGGTTGATTTATTAGCCATGATGGTACCTTTCCCGGTAGTAGATTTTATGTGTGGTTTATTCAGACGAAAGGCCGCTATGCGGCCATTTCAGTTTAGGTGTAGAGCCGTGTTTAAAGTGCTGCGTCGCCTGTTTCGCCAGTCCGGATACGGATGGCTTGGCTAACGTCAGAGACGAAGATTTTACCGTCGCCAATTTTGCCTGTTTTGGCGGCTGTTTGAATGGCTTCCAATGCGGCTTCAACTTGGTCGTCCGTGATGACGAGCTCAAGCTTTAATTTAGGTAGAAAATCAACAACGTATTCCGCGCCGCGGTAAAGCTCTGTATGACCTTTCTGGCGGCCAAAGCCCTTGGCTTCGACCACGGTCATCCCTTGCAGCCCAACCTCTTGTAGCGCTTCTTTGACTTCATCGAGTTTGAAGGGTTTGATAATCGCTTCAATTTTCTTCATGTTCGTTTCCCTGACCTAATAATTTGACTTAGTTTGTTTTAAGCCCGCACCGCGAGGAGAGTCGAGTGGCGGAGGAGCCTTGCGCAAAAGCGCCTATAGAAACTCATAAATTTGCACTAATTTTAATCACTGACTAGAGGGCAAGTCTAATTTTTAGGCGATTTATGACGTGGTTTGAGGGCGTTGCCCGCAAAGATATTTCAGAAATGCTCTAAATTTAGGCTAGGAACAATAGGGCAAAGTCTTTAGACAAGGGTAAAATTTTAGGAGAGACACTTGCCCAAGCTTGAAGTTCGCCCGCCCAAAAAGACATTTATCACGGATCAGCAAGCGCTTGATTTTCATAGTGATCCAACGCCCGGAAAACTGGCACTCTTGCCAACAAAACCGATGGCAACGCAGCGTGATCTCTCACTCGCCTATTCGCCCGGTGTTGCTGTGCCCGTAGAGGCTATCGCCGCCGATCCTGACACGGTTTATGACTATACATCCAAAGGCAATATGGTCGCTGTGATTTCAAACGGTACGGCGATTTTGGGCTTAGGAAATTTGGGGGCTATGGCGTCTAAACCTGTCATGGAAGGGAAGTCCGTCTTGTTTAAGCGCTTTGCCGATATCGATAGTTTTGATATTGAAGTTGAAGAAGAAGACGCTGAGAAATTCATCGAATGCGTGGCGCGCATTGGTAATACATTTGGTGGTATAAACCTTGAAGATATCGGATCGCCTGAATGCTTTATCATTGAGCAAGAGCTGCGTGAGCGTCTTGATATTCCTGTCTTTCACGACGACCAGCACGGCACTGCGATTATTGCGACGGCGGGCCTTATCAACGCCGCCCATCTGACGGGCCGAAAATTTGAAGACATGAAAGTTGTTTTATCCGGGGCAGGGGCGGCGGGCCTCTCTGTACTCGGCCTGATTAAAAGCCTTGGCGTGAAGGATGAAAATTGCATTGTCCTAGATAGTAAAGGCGTCGTTTATCAGGGCCGCAAAGAATATATGGACCAGTGGAAAGCACCCCATGCCATCGACACGCCCTTGCGTACGCTGTCCGAAGCGATGGTCGGCGCCGATGTGTTTCTTGGGCTATCTGCTGCGGGTATTGTGAGCCAAGATATGGTCAAGTCTATGGCCAAAAACCCAATTATTTTCGCCATGGCTAATCCTGATCCAGAGATCACGCCAGAAGAGATTAAAGAGGCGCGCGATGACGCCATTATCGCGACGGGGCGGTCTGACTATCCGAACCAAGTCAATAATGTTCTTGGCTTTCCTTATATTTTCCGCGGCGCGCTGGATGTGCGAGCGCGCAACGTGAATGAAGAAATGAAACTAGCTTGTGCCCATGCGCTTGCTGATCTTGCGCGTAAGGATGTCCCTGAAGAAGTCGCCGCTGCTTATCATGGCAAGCGCCCGAAATACGGTCCTGAGTATATTATTCCAGCGCCATTTGATCCGCGCCTCATTAGCGAAATTCCGCCTTATGTCGCCCAGGCCGCAATGGATACAGGCGTGGCCCGTAAGCCTATCGCAGATATGGCGGGCTATAAGCAATCCTTGGCTCGCCGTCAGGATGTGACGGCCTCTATCCTGCAAGGTATTACTGAGACCGTTAGTGAAGCGCCTAAAACAATTGTTTTTGCGGAAGGCGAAGAGCCTGCGGTTATCCGCGCCGCGCAAGCGTTTCAGCAGCGCGGCCTCGGCAAGGCTATTCTGATTGGGCGCGGGAAACCTATTCGCGATAATATGAAATTACTGGGTATTGAAAACCCAGACAGCCTGACCATTCTCAATGCGGCTTTATTTGACCGCAATGCTGAATTTGTCGAGCATCTCTATGGCCGCTTGCAGCGCAAAGGCTTTCTGCGCCGCGATGCGCAGCGCCTTGTCAATAATGACCGTAACGTTTTCTCAGCGCTTATGCTGCAGCACGGTCTTGCCGACGGCATGGTGACGGGCGTGACGCGGAGCTATGACGTCGCGCTGCGCGATGTGCGCATGGTACTCAACCATACCAAAGCAGACCGGACTATGGGCGTCTCAGTTGTGGTCAATAAGCATAATACGCTCTTTATCGCCGACACGAATATCACCGAACTTCCGACGGCGCATGACTTGGCCGATATCGCTGAAACAACAGCGGGTTTTGCGCGCCAATTTGGGTTTGAGCCGCGCGTGGCGCTTTTGTCTTATTCTACATTTGGCAATCCCACGGGTGAGCGCATGCAAAAAGTGCGCGACGCTGTTAAAATCCTCGACGATCGCGATGTTAATTTTGAATATGAAGGTGATATTGCGGCAGATGTGGCGCTCGATCCCTTGCATATGCTGACCTATCCATTCTCGCGCCTGTCCGGCGCGGCCAATGTGCTGGTCATGCCCGCTATTCATTCCGCCAGTATTTCCACTAAATTGCTTAAGGCGGTGGGCGGGGCAACTGTGCTCGGGCCGTTCCTGACAGGGCTTGATAAGCCTGTACAGATTTGTAACCTTGGTGCGACGGCCTCTGAGATTGCGCGGATGGCAATACTCGCCGCCTTTGCCCCTTCGCACCGCAGTGAAGATTAATCAGATTTAATTGACCGCCTCTGCAAAAACAAATGTTCTGGAAGGGTCAGTTAGAGGCCATGTGCTTCGCATGCTCGGCCCGTTTTCAATTGCGGTTATTGCGCTTATTTCAACGGGCATTGTCGACACGCTTTATCTTGCGCGGCTGACAGATGCGGCGCGTCCGAATTTGGCCATTATGGCTTTGGCTGCCCTTGGTTTTGCGTTTCCGCTCACCTTTATCGGCAATAGCGCTAATATTGGCTTGGGCGCAGGCACAATGTCCGCTGTTTCGCGCGCGCTCGGCGAAGGCGAACATGGACGGGCGCGGCGCCATGCGGCGGCCGCGATACTGCTTGGCCTGACTGTGATGTCAGTACTGGTTTCGCTTATGCTATTCGCGGCGCCGTTTATCCTGCCCTTTGCGGGGGCAAGTGATGACGTTGTAGTTATGGCCTATAGCTATCTGGTCATTTCCCTCCCGGGCCTTGTTATTTTATCCGTCGCCTCGATGAGTAATAATATTCTTCGTGCTTATGGCGAGGCCGCGCTTCCAAGTTCGATTATGATTATAGGCGCGGTCATAAATATTATCCTTGATCCCTTTTTAATTTTTGGGTGGTGGATATTCCCCCGCCTCGAAGTGCAAGGCGCGGCATTGGCGACTTTAATTGGCAATGTCATTGGCGCGAGCTTTGGGATTTATCTGGTCTTGTTTCACCGCAGGGTCGTGGACTTTGGGCAGATGACGCTCGCATCTATGCGCCGCGCGTGGACAATTATTGGCAGTGTCGGCCTGCCGGCTGCGGGCACAAATATTATTGTGCCCGTTGCGACCTTTGCGGCTGTGGCCATTATCGGGGTCAGGCTTGGCGAGGTTGACGTCGCCGCCTTTACCGTTGCCAGCCGCGTTGAGATGATAAGTGTCGGCATGCTCTATGCGCTTTCGGCCTGCATTGGCGCGATTACAGGGCGTAACGGCGGGGCGGGCAATACGGAGCGTGTGCGCGAAGCCTTTAGGGTCTGTTACTGGGTTTGCGTCATCTGGAGTACGGCTATGGCGATGATACTCGCGTTTTTTGCGCCGCAGATTGCCGCCTTTTTTACCAAAGACGCGATTTTGGTTGAGAAGATATTACCTTATTTCTTCATCGTGCCTGTCACGATATTTGCTTACGGTTTTGTGTTTATCAGCGCGGCGGGACTAAACGCGCTGGGGCGTCCGCTTTATGGGCTCGTCTATACAATTATTCGCTCGCTGATTTTATATGTCGGCCTGATATTTATCGGCGTGCAAATGGCGGGGCTGACGGGGGCTTATATAGGCGTGGCCGCAGCGAATGTCGTTTCGGGACTGATTGCGTTTGGCTGGACAATGAAATGGGCCCCGATGACAGCGCGGAGCAGTTAATTGGGTGTGGGACGGTTTAAGGCGCTCAATTTAAGTCGCTCGTTGATATCCGAGACCCACTGGGAGCCGACGTTAGAAATATGAATGCGTTGAGTTGACACTTATTGGAGAACTAGTAAATCTAATGTCATGTGCAAGCTGTATTCAAATCTCCAACAGCAAAATCACTTATATTCGGTGGTTGGTTTTGTGCATTCCGAAGTTGCTTTTACTAAGTTAAATTAGAACACAATTTCACACACTCACACCCCACCCTTCGGTGGGTTTTCTTTGATGGCCCACTAGTCAACATAAGAAAAGAACATGGTTATCAATTCAGATAAAGATATTAGGGGCATACTCGATGGAATACGCGGCCTAACATTACCGAAACGGGAATGGACGCATGAGGCCCACTTCGCCGCAGCCCTGGCCATATTGTCAAATTCAAAATTCGAGGCTTTTAATGATATGCCTCTTATTATCAGGTCATATAATGAGGCGACTGGTGTTAGGAACACTGAAAGTGAGGGCTATCATCATACTATCACCATAGCCTCTTTGCTCGCTACACAAGCCATATTGGCTGAAAGGTATTCGTCACTAACGGCGGCGCTAAAACGGGTTATGGCGTCTGAATATGGGAGCTCTGATTGGGTATTGGATTATTGGAGTAAAGGTGTCCTTTTTTCCATTGAGGCTCGTAAATCTTGGGTGGTTCCTGATATTAAGAGTTTACCTTTCCCCACAAAAAAAGCGTGAGTAGCTGACTTGCGCTTTTGACACCAAAGCGGGCTAAAATTGAGCGTTCTAAAATCGCCTCAAGTAGACACTCGCTAAATGCCCTTTGAGGCAGAAAGTGGCCCCGAAGGGGTAGTGATATGTCTGAATTAATTGCCTGAAAGTTGGGAGCTATAACCTAATGATGTATCGCTGCGGCTTCGCCTTGCGCGTACCACGGTTTTTAATCCCCCGGATTAAAAATTTTGCCCCCTGAATAGGGGGGCAAACCATGGTACGGGTGAAAGGACTTGAACCTTCACATCTCTCGATACCAGAACCTAAATCTGGCGCGTCTACCAATTCCGCCACACCCGCACGTGTTACCTTCAACATTGGTGCGCGCGATATGCGTTATCAGGCGTGCGGCGTCAAGCCGCTAATGTCACTTTTCTGGCTTTAGCATTGCACCGCGCCTATGCCCCCGCTATGAGTGGCTTTAACTTTACGCCTTTATGGAGACTCTCATGGCACGTGCAAAAATCGCCCTTATCGGCGCCGGTATGATCGGCGGAACTTTGGCTCATATCGCGGCGCGCGAGGAGCTCGGCGATGTGGTGCTCTTTGATATTTTCGAAGGCACAGCCAAAGGTAAGGCGCTTGATCTTGCTGAAGCCTCTTCGGTCTTTGGCAAGGATAGTCTCCTTAAAGGCACAAATGACTATGCAGATATTGCGGGCGCTGATGTCTGCATCATCACGGCGGGCTTTCCGCGCAAGCCTGGTATGGACCGTAAAGACCTCGTGGGTAAAAACCTCGGCGTGATTAAACAGGTCGCCGAAGGCATTAAGCAATATGCCCCTAAAGCTTTTGTGATTTGTATCACTAATCCGCTCGACGCCATGGTGTGGGCGCTGCAGAAATTTTCTGGTCTTCCGCCGCGCAAAGTTGTCGGCATGGCCGGCGTGCTTGATAGCGCGCGTTTTCGCTGGTTCCTTGCCGAAGAAATGGGCGTGTCTGTTGAAGATGTGCATGCCTCAGTCCTCGGCGGTCACGGCGATACAATGGTGCCGCTCGTGCGTTACTCAACGGTCAATGGCGTACCTTTGCCAGATCTGATTAAAATGAAATGGATTACCCAAGAAAAAGTCGACGAAATTGTAACCCGCACACGTAAAGGCGGCGGCGAGATTGTGGCTCTGCTAGGTAATGGCTCAGCCTATTATGCGCCCGCTGAATCGGCGATTGAAATGGCGACGAGCTATCTGCGCGACAAAAAACGTATTTTGCCATGTGCCGTCCGGCTTAGCGGCCAGATTGCCGGTGTACGCGGATTATATGTCGGTGCGCCCGCTATGATTGGCGCGCGAGGCATTGAGAAAGTTATGAATATTCGCCTGAAACCCGCTGAACGCGATATGTTTATGAACTCTGTTGCGGCTGTTGAAAAAATTATAGCTGAATGCCAAGAGATGGAACCCGCGTTAAGAGGTTAACAAACCGTATATATAATTGTGTTGCTTTTATGACCGAATCTGGTCTAAAGTCTGATTTAAGTAGAGGTTAAATCTCTTTACTATTACTGGTCAGTAGCCCCACATCCACTGACTAGAAAACCTCGCTTTCCCAAGAGAGCGGGGTTTTTCATTGGGGTTTTAATAATAGGCTTTAGTCGCCGCGCCAAATAACGTAATCAGGCTCTATGAGCTCAAATCCGACCATCATTGAAACGCCTCGCCTTATCCTGCGAGAGATCGATATAAAAACCGATCTTGAAATCTGGACCGATATGATGAGTGATGAGGATACGGTGCGTTATATTGGCGGGGAGACAATGGACCGCGCCAAGAGCTGGCGACAAATGGCGATGCTCATGGGGCATAATCAAATACGCGGCTATGGCTTTATGGCGGTCGTTGAGAAATCCAGCGGGCAGTTTATTGGCCGTATTGGGCCGTGGTATCCTGAAGGCTGGCCTGCACCTGAAGTTGGCTGGACATTGCACCGTGATTTTACGCGCAAAGGTTATGCTAAGGAAGCCGCCGCGGCCTGCGTTGAGTATGTTTTCAACACACTCGGCTGGGAGAGGGTTATCCACGTTATTGCGCATGGAAATATCGGCAGCATTAAAACCGCCGAAGCTATTGGCTCTAAATATATTGGTGAGCTTGAAGACACGTCAGGCGTGAGCAAAATACCCTGTCATATATATGGGCAAGACAGACCGCAAACGGGTCTATAAAAACCACTTGATACGGCAGGTTTTTGTAAATTTAAACGCGTCTTAAAGCGTTTGGCATTTCATATTCCCCAGAGGCATTTTTTTACCGCTCTCTTCATGCAGAAGATAGCAAGAGTTGCCCGCTTTCATGAGTTTGAAAACATCTGGCGCTGGACGGGCTCGGTCATTTACTAAGCCCGTATATCTGTTTCGGTCCAGCGTTTGAGGAATTTTAGTCTCTAAGACGAGTGTTGGGCTTGTTGTCAAAACGTCAGGCGCAAGGGTGACGCCAACCCCGCCGAGGGCTTGTGAGGCCGCCGTGCTAAGCGCGGCTGTTACCTCGGGCGAGGTTTCAGACAGCACCGCCGGCTGAGGTGAAGTCGTCGTTTGACAGGCACTGGCCATAAGAACTGTGCCCAGCCCGCTAATGATGCCGCGTAACCGGCGTGTCATTATTGCAGCCCCGTTGAGGCGCGCATAGGCGGGAAATCGCGAATAAGTTCTTGGCGATAGGACATTTCGCGCTTGTAAATAGGCGAGTCAAAGAGTGAGGGGCCTGCCGCATCGGCGGCGCCTTTCTGAGAGACGTTAAGCGCCGTTTTTGCCTCTGCGGTAGCTGTTGCTGCTGGGCAGCTGCCGGTTGAACGAAACGTAAGTGCGCTGCTGAGCAGAGCTTCCTCCGTATCGCCGAGCTGGGCTGAGAAGTCATCACCCATCCTGCAGCCGTCTACGATAACGCCAAAGGCATTTGAGCCCGCTTCTCCGGGTGTAAAGCCGTCTTCATAATCGCCAAACCCTTTCGCATTAACCGCTTTAATCTGAACCGTAGAATAACTCACGCCGCAGTTATCGGTCGTAAAAAACCCAAAAGGTTTGCCGCA
>CAZFWZ010000021.1:0-2517 GCA_964522765.1 uncultured Caulobacterales bacterium
TGTTTCATTTAAGACAGTCGTGACCCCGCCTTAACTTTCAGAAAATGCGGCAGGGATAATCAGCTCTGGGCCTTTGGCTTTATTACTGCCAACGGCGCGCGCGACCTCATGATAGTCTAAATCCTGCGCGCCCATATGGCCGCCGTTAATCCAGTCCGGCTTTTCATCCCAATCGAGCCAGCGGTCAAAGTCGCGCTCGCCAATGCGCACAGGCATGCGGTGGTGCAAATGCTTAAGCTCGCCTTCCGCCGCTGTGGTAAGGATGGTGCAGGACAGCAAGCTCACGCCTTCATTGACCGTCCATTGATCCCAAAGTCCTGCAAATGCGCTAAAGCCATTTCCTGCGTTTGAACCGCGAGAGGCGTAAATATAATAAGGCGTCTTACGCGCTTTGGGATTATCCACATCCGCGAGCCATTCATACCAACCGCTGGCGGGGATAAGCGCGCGGCGGCGCCTCCACGGCGTGCGAAAGCTCGGTTTTTCCGGCGCCGTTTCCAGCCTTGCGTTAAACATGGGCCGTCCTTCGGGCAGGCCTTTGCTCCAATGCGGATGCAGCCCCCAGCGCATGGGCACGACCTTGCGCTGTTTCTGGCTATTAAAGGCGACAATAGGAATAACGGTTGTTGGCGCGATATTATAGGCCGGCTCCCAATCCCAGAGGGGATTACCGTCCGCGCCGGGCGGGCTCATTTTTGCCGCAAAATAGGCCGCAATTTCGGCTTGCTTGCCGGCTAAAGTGAATCGTCCGCACATGATTTTTCCTATCATGGCGGCGGCAGAGACGGTAGAGGAAAGCATGGATAAGACAGATGATATTTACACTGATTGTGTAGGCGTGATTTGCTTTCGCGGTGATGACGTGCTGCTTATTGAGCGCGGCACAGCCCCGCGTAAAGGCGAATGGTCTATCCCGGGCGGACGTATTGAGGCCGGCGAAAGCGAAGCTGGGGCGGCTCTTCGTGAGCTTTATGAGGAAACAGGTGTGCGCGCCGCGCTTGGGCCAAAGGTAGAGGTCATACTCGCCGACTTTGAAGCGTTTCATTACCGCCTGCATGATTACGCTGCAGAGTGGATGAGCGGCGAACCTCGGGCAGGCGATGATGCCGCCAAGGCGGAATTTGTTACTAGAGAGAGGCTTGAGACCTTGAGCATGTGGCCTAAAACACGGCAGGTCATTGAGACTGCAAGGGCGCTGCGTGCGGGCCAATCAAGAGCTGACTGAATAAAGCGGTTTAAATCGAGCGTTAATTGGGTAATATTGCAATATGAAATTTGGATTTAAATTCAGTCGCGCCTGCATGATGGCGGCCGCCTTGACCGCTCAGTCTCTGCCAAGCTTTGCGCAGGACGCTCAGACAACACGCGAGCAAGAACGCGCAAGCCGTGAAGCGGCTCTGGCGGCGCGTGAGGCCGCAGAATTACGTGTTGAAAACGACATGGTAACGATGAGCAACCTTGTTGAAGCTCTGGCAAAAAATCTTGGCCAGCTTCATTTTCTGCGCACCCTATGTTTTGGCGTAAATGACCAAACGTGGCGAGAGCAAACGGCCGCCATGATGGACGTTGAAGCGCCGAATGACGACGCGCGCCGCCGCCAGCTTATCCGCGCGTTCAATGCAGGATTTTATGAAGAAAAAGACCGCTTTGCGACCTGCACGAAAAACGTGTCCGTTGATGCCGCGGCCCTATCAGAGAATGCGCGCAATATAGCGACCATGCTCGGCGATCCCTATCGGGAGAGATAGATGGGACTTAGGCCCTTTCCAATACTGCTTGTGACTCTCGCGTTGTCAGCCTGCGTAAAGGCCGCTAAAACCGTTAAAGCGCACTCACCCTTAGCGTCACTTGCAGGGTCTGAGTGGGGGCCAGAAGGCGATGAGAAATCGGATCAATTTATTGCGTTCAAAGCTGAAGGTGAAGTTATTGGCCACGGCGGCTGCAATCGGTTTTTTGGGTCATATGACCAAAGTGGAGATGACTTGAAATTTGGTCCCTTAGCGTCAACCAAAATGGCGTGTCCAAACCTCGACCAAGAGCAGGCTTTTATGTCTGCATTACAGTCCGCTCGTCAGATTGAAGCCACGCATTTACGGCTTATTCTGAAAGGCGAAGACGGCAAGCCCGTACTCATTTTAAAGCGCCGCGACTGGGATTAATGTGTGCACTTCGCCTAGTATCGCAATTCTCTATTTATCTAGACTTGGCATCATTTAGCTAGACTTGGTACTGGCTTTGCCCCAAGTCGTGGCTGAAATGACGTCATATAAAAAGATATTAAAGCCTGAAGATAAGGACGTGATTATTATCGTGCGCCACGGCAAACCTGCGCTGTCGCGAAAGGCGAAAATGGATTGGCGCGGCTATCGTAAATGGTGGCAAGATTACGATGCAGGGGGGCTCGCACAGACACAGAAAATTCCTAAAAAGATAACAAAACTTGCCGAAATTTCTGATGTTATAATCTCAAGCCCGCTGCGCCGTGCCGTCGAAAGTGCGGAGCGTATTACAGGCCGC
>CAZFWZ010000021.1:2617-10055 GCA_964522765.1 uncultured Caulobacterales bacterium
AGGCCGCTCTCCCGTCCCCGCCGCTAGGCCCGCTTGAGCTGCGGCCCAAAACTTGGGGCACATATTCGCGCATTGTCTGGTGTTTTGGCTGGAGCGACGGCATGGAAAACCACACTGCCGCCCGCGCGCGGGCAGAGCGCGTTTGTGATAAGCTTGACGTTGAGGCCGCAGGTGGAAAGCTGGTCTTTATTACAGCGCATGGCTGGATAAACCGCATGATTAAGGGCTCGCTTAAGAAACGTGGTTGGATATGTGTGTCCCAAAATGGTGATCTGCATTGGAGTTTTCGCCGTTTTGAACGTATAAGCGATAAAGAATCATAAGAGGACCATATGGCGGATACAGACATTAAGAGCTTAAGCTTTGAAGTGGCACTTAAAGAACTTGAAGGCATTGTCGAAAAGCTTGAGCGCGGCGAAGCGCCTCTAGAGGAAAGCATTACCATTTATGAACGCGGCGCGGCCTTAAAAGCGCATTGCGAATCCAAGCTTAAAGACGCGCAGCTCAAGGTCGAAAAAATCGTGATAGACGCCAGTGGACAAGCGGGCACAGCCCCCTTTGATAGCTAGGCAAGATTTAGTTTGGCGGATTTTAAAACCCAATTAAAAACCGTAGCGGATGAACTGGAAACGGTTCTGGATAATCTGCTGCCGAGGCCCATTGGGCATCAGGCCGTTGTCGCCGAGGCCATGCGGTATGCGGCGCTGGGTGGGGGGAAGCGTTTACGGCCCTTTTTACTTGTTGAAACCGCGCGCCTCTTTGGCCGCGAGGACGCCGGTATTTGGCAGGCCGCCGCGGCGCTGGAATGTCTTCATGTCTACTCGCTCGTGCACGATGATTTACCCTGTATGGATGATGATGACATGCGGCGAGGAAAACCGACCGTGCACAAAGCTTTTGATGACGCGATTGCGACTCTTGCCGGTGACGGGCTTTTGACGGTCTCTATGCAGCTGATGGCGGGGGATAACATTCACGCCGACCCTGCCGTGACTTTGTCTATGGTGCGCGCACTTGGCAAAGCCGGGGGCGTGGACGGCATGATTGGCGGGCAAGTGATTGATATTACCCAATCTGAAACAGAGCGCAGCGAAGCTCTCATCACCGAGCTACAAGATTTGAAGACGGGCGCGCTCATTGTCTTTGCGTGTGAAGCTGGGGCCACCCTTGCAGATGCCGGCGCGGCGGACATCGATAATCTTAAACACTTCGCCCGCGATATGGGCCTAGCCTTCCAAATAAAAGATGATATTCTCGACGTTGAAGGTGACCCTAAACTCCTCGGCAAGGCTGTTGGGAAAGATGAAAATCTTGGAAAGGCCACTTTTGTGTCCAGTCTTGGCCTTGAAGGCGCGCGAGAAAAAGCCGTAAGCCTTGGGGCTATGGCAAAAAGTCACCTTGAACCCTACGGTAAAAAAGCTGATACGCTATGTGAGACCGTGGATTTTGTGTTAAGCAGAACGCATTAAACTGAGCATTCTTGGACGCGAAGAAAGACAATAAGACTATGTTGAAAACCCCGCTTCTTGATACGGTTATAACACCTGCGGATATGAAGGATTTGTCGCGAGAGCAATTAAAGCAGCTCGCCGATGAACTTCGCGCCGAAGTGATTGATGCCGTCTCAGTGACAGGCGGGCATTTGGGCGCAGGTTTAGGCGTTGTAGAGCTTACCGTTGCCATTCATCATCTTTTTGATACGCCTAATGACAAGCTTATCTGGGACGTGGGCCACCAATGTTATCCCCATAAAGTCCTCACGGGCCGCCGTGACCGTATGCGCACCATTCGCCAAGGCGGCGGGCTGTCAGGTTTTACCAAGCGCGCTGAGTCCGAATATGACCCCTTCGGCGCGGCCCATAGCTCCACCTCTATTTCTGCGGGTATGGGCTTTGCGACGGCGCGCGATCTGGATGGCCGTGACGGCCATGTGATTTCTGTGATTGGCGACGGATCCATTACGGCGGGCATGGCCTATGAAGCGATGAATAATGCCGGCGCCACCGACAGCCGCCAAATCGTTATTCTCAATGATAATGACATGTCCATTGCCCCACCCGTTGGCGCGATGAGCCACCTTCTGTCTCGCACTGTCAGTAGCGGCGGTTACCAAACCCTGCGCAGCGCGGCGAAATCTGCGATAGCCAATGCCCCGCGTCCCATAAAATCCACGGCCCGCAAAGCCGAAGAATATACGCGCGGCATGTTTATGGGCGGTACATGGTTTGAAGAGCTTGGCTTTTACTATGTCGGCCCCGTCGATGGACATGATCTGGACGCGCTTATCCCTGTTCTCGAGAACGTCAAAAAAATGAAAGACGGTCCCGTGCTTGTCCATGTTGTGACGCAAAAGGGCAAAGGCTATGCGCCCGCTGAAAATTCCGCAGATAAATATCACGGTGTGAGCAAGTTTAATGTCGTGACGGGCGTGCAGTCAAAATCCACGCCCAATGCGCCGAGCTATACCAAGGTTTATTCAAACGCTCTCATTAAAGAAGCTGAAAAAGACGACAAGATCGTCGGCATTACGGCCGCTATGCCGGGCGGTACGGGCATGAAAGAATTCGGCGAAGCTTTCCCCGAGCGTATGTTTGATGTCGGCATCGCAGAGCAGCACGCGGTGACTTTTGCGGCGGGTCTCGCGGCTGATGGCTATAAGCCGTTTTGCACAATTTATTCGACCTTCTTGCAGCGCGGTTATGACCAAGTCGTGCATGACGTCGCCATACAAAACCTGCCCGTGCGTTTTGCTATGGACCGCGCGGGACTTGTTGGTGCAGACGGCCCCACCCATGCGGGCGCATTTGATATTGCCTATCTGGCCTGCCTGCCTAATTTTGTCCTCATGGCTGCAGCCGATGAGGCTGAGCTGGCTCATATGGTGACGACTGCCGTGGCGCATGACAGCGGCCCGATTGCGCTGCGTTATCCGCGCGGCGAAGGAACTGGTATTGCCATTCCAGACACCCCGCAAGTGCTTGAAATTGGGAAAGGCCGTATTGTCCGCGAAGGGTCCCGCATTGCGATACTGTCCTACGGCACACGCCTTGCCGAATGTATGACAGCGGCGGATCAGCTCGAGACATTGGGGCTTTCGACCACAGTCGCAGATGCACGCTTTGCCAAACCTCTCGACACGGCGCTGATTGAACGTCTCGCGGATGAACATGAAGTTCTCATCACGATTGAAGAAGGCTCCGTTGGCGGTTTTGGCGCGATGGTTCTCCATAGCCTGTCTGAACGAGGACGCCTCGACCACGGCCTTAAAGTCCGCACGATGACACTCCCTGATATTTATATCGACCAAGACACGCCGCAAAATATGTACAAACAGGCCGGTCTTGATGCTGACAGCATTGTCGAAAAAGTCTTTGAGGTGATTGGCCGCGATGTTTCTGAACGGGCCATTCTTGCGTAATCTCAATTCATGCGCCTCGATCAATATCTCGTAAAAAACGGACATTTTGAAAGCCGTAACCGCGCGCAGGATGCGATTAAATCTGGCCGCGTGAAAGTGGCGGGTGAGCGCGTGACTAAGGCGGGATTCAAAGTTGCCGAAGGCACAGAGGTCACGGCCAAAGCGGCCCACCCTTGGGTGTCGCGCGGCGGAGTAAAGCTCACGGGAGCGCTTAAGATATTTGGCGTTAATCCAGCTGGCAAAGTCTGCCTTGATATTGGCGCGAGCACGGGCGGTTTTACCGATGTTTTGCTTAAGGGCGGGGCGAGCCATGTTTATGCTGTGGATGTCGGTCATGGGCAGCTACACGCAAGCCTCAAGACCCGTGATGATGTGACTATGATGGAGCAAACGGATGCGCGCGATTTGCGCGAAGTTGATTTTTTAAAGCGGCCAGATATGATTGTCTGTGATGCGAGTTTTATCTCGCTCTCCAAACTTCTTGCGCCTTCGCTTACTATTCCCAAAACAGGCGGGCAACTTATTACGCTTGTCAAACCGCAATTTGAAGTCGGCCCTAGTGCCGTCGGCAAAGGCGGCATTGTGATGTCCGAGGTTGAGGCGCTCCAAGCCCTTTCAGACGTTTCTGCGTGGGTCACGACTCAAGGCTGGCACGTCGAAGCGACGGCTGAAAGCCCCATAAAAGGCGCAAGCCGCGGCGGGCAGGGGAATAAAGAATTTCTGCTCTATGCGGTCAAGCAGTAGTGCGAAACCACTTCGGGTATATTATTGCTTTATTGGTCGTGCTGTGCCTATCGACTGCGTGTAGCTCTTCTAAAACTTTTATCGAGTTTGAGAATATTTTAAGAGAGCAAGGTGTCGACCCCTCTAAATCGGCAATATTAATTGTTCGGCTCGAGGATAATCAAAGTTGGTCATATGGCGGGGAGAGGATAGACACACGCTTTGTCGCGGCGTCTACATCCAAAATCCCCCACATCTTTATAGCATTAGAAAGCGAATATGCTGCGGGGGCTGAGACACTGTTTAAATGGGACGGACAACAGCGGTGGGCGGCTGGATGGAACCAAAACCAGACTCTAGCGCAAGCTTATGCTCGATCAGCGGTTTGGGTCTTTCAGGAGATCACTCAAGCGCTAGGCCCAAATAAAATGGCGATGGGTATTCAAATGTTTGAATATGGTAATCAAGATACTGGCGGACCAGATGATCTCACTACATATTGGCTAAATGGTCCGCTTAAAATTTCAGTTCGAGAACAGATAGAGTTTCTTACGAAGCTCTATAATGAAGATTTTCTTCTATCTCAAAAGACTTACCTAACTGGAAAAGACATTATGAAAGCTGGGCGCACGGATGGTCGATCTGCCAAAACAGGCTGGTATTATTCTGACGAAGAAGCAGACATTGGCTGGTATGTTGGATGGCAAGATGAGATAGGATTAAACGGTGACGAAACTTACGTCTTCGCTTTCAATATGGATATTAATGATCGTGAAAATGACCCGCCCAAAAGAAAAAAAGTAGTCGATGCTGCGCTGGTGAAGATAATAGTAAATGTTAATTCGATACCTTAACAGAAATCTCTATCAGAGGCAGCAGTGGCATATTAAAAAACTCATATTGACTTATAATACCGTCAGTGTTCCAGCCAGAATAGCTCTTAATCACTTCCGGTAGGCTCTGGTGATAATGACTGGCCGTGTCAGATATTGTCCTTTGACAATGTCGTCTTCTGTTGGGCCTTTGGCTTCGCCGGCCTGTATAGCCTTGACGACATTCATACCTTTGACGACCTTGCCAAAGGTCGCATAGCCAGCGCCGTCAGGATTGCGCTCACCGCCTTCATCCAAAAAATTATTATTCCCGATGTTGATAAAAAAATAGGCGGCGCTTCCGGTTCCGGGTTCATTGCGCGCGATTGAGACCATTGCGCTATCATTGCGCAGCCCAGTTTCGGAGGTCGGCTCATGGGTTATAAAGGCGCTTTTTGTTTCGGTATCCAGACGGCCACCTTGGATTAATGACATTCCCATATTGAGAGGATCAGTCTCGGCGTGAACGACGCGGTAAAACCCCTCGCCATTGTAAAAACCTTGGTCCACATAATTTAAAAAATCTCCCGCCGAGGCCGGAGCTTTTTCAGGATAGGTCTCGATTTCTATAGTACCCATGTCTGTTTCAAGAATAACATTTGGCGATAAATCAACCTTAGGACCGCAAGCCGTCAGAACCAGACAGACGCTGCCAAAAAACAAAGTTTTCATCGTGTGGGGATATAATCTCATACTGCTCATTCAACGCCCTCGCATAAATAGTCAAGCCAAGTTGAGAGCACAATTACGCAGCTTACCCGACAAACTGCCCGTCCATGACTTTTACAGCGCGGCCTGAAATCGTGACGCTCATCGGCTCTGATGTTGTCCTCGCAGAGATAAACGAGCTGCGGCCCATGTCTTCGCCTTGATGAAATTCAAGCCGCATCGGCGCGGCGTGCACTTGCGTGAGCAGGGCAGCGAGAGTGGCCGACGCGCTGCCTGTGGCGGGATCTTCTGGGATATTATCAAGCGGGGCGAACATTCGCGAGCTGATACTATTGCCGGTCCGAACATAAGCAAAAATAGCAAAATCGAGCGAGGCGGGATAGCGCGCCACGCCCTCACGAAAGGCCGAGACATCTGTTTTAATGGCCGCTAACGCCTCGCGGGTGCTTAGTTCCACGAGAACGAAGGGCAGGCCAAGGCTGGCGTGCTGCGGCGGGTGTATGTCTGATTTGATAGCTGTCTCTGCTAAGCCTAAAGCCTGAGCGACAAGCTCTGTGTCAGGCTGCCCAAATAACTCAAGCGGCACGGATGTCGTGAAAGACGCAAGGCCATCATTGAGTTGACACGGCATGGGCCCGACGCCGAGCTCAAGTATCATCGGAGCGGCGTAACCTAAATTCGATAGCGCAATCACCGTTCCAATCACTGGGTGACCTGCGAAATCAACTTCGGAGGTTGGCGTGAAAATTCGAACTCTTGCTGTGTGGATCTTGTCCTGCGGCGGATAGACAAATGTCACTTCGGAGAAATTAAACTCAGTCGCAATGCTCTGCAAATTTTCTTCGGGAAGGCCGCGCGCATCAGGAAAGACGGCGAGTTGATTGCCGCCAAAGGTTTTATCGGTGAAGACGTCATAAACTACATAATTTGCCATGCGCTTTTATCACCTAAGAGTGCCCGTGCGTCACGTATAAAAGCGCATAAAAAACGCGCCCCAAAGGACGCGTTAATATTTTTAAATGTAAGCCTGCTTAGAGGAACTTTTTCGCCATTCCAGCTAATCCGCCAATGCCGCCGACAGAGTCGAGAAGCGATCCGCCGCTGCTTGATTTATCAACCATTTGCGGGAGAGCGTCTTTTAATCCATCCAGCAGAGAGCCTTCATCCGTGCCAAGCTGAGCTGCGGCTTGGGATATTTTGTCGCCGCCAATGACGTCTTTAAGCTGATCGGCTGAAATTTCTTGATTTTCGCCGTCGCCAAGCCAAGACTCGGCTACGCTGCCAAGGCCTTTAGCCTTTAGGCCTTCAACGAGGCCGCCCATGTCAGCGCTATCGCCGCCGCCAATAAGGCCGTTTAATACGCCGCCTATTGCGTCGCTGTTTCCGCCTAACTTTTGAGCGAGCATGCCTTGTGCGAGTTTCATAATATCCATAGTCATTTTCCTTTGGTGTGGATGAGAGTGTCTCATGGCATAAGGTACATGAACAAAAGCTGTTTGGCGAGGCTGATGCGCACACCTATTACATGAAAATTCAGTCCAATTCCGCCAGAGAAATAGGCATTTTTTTGTGGATTTGACTCCACTGGGGGCGCTAGGAGCATAAAAAAACCGCCACATGTCTGCGGCGGTTTTAAATCTAAATTTCGTTCGGCTTAATCGCCGCGGCGGTTACCTCGGTTTCCGCGGAAACCTCTATTGCCACCCACGCCTCTGTTTCCTCTGAAACCTCTGTTTCCGTTGAAACTTCTATTTCC
>CAZFWZ010000021.1:10155-17990 GCA_964522765.1 uncultured Caulobacterales bacterium
TTTCCTCTGAAACCTCTGTTTCCGTTGAAACTTCTATTTCCGCTGAAACCTCTATTCCCAACGAATCCTCTGTTCCCAACGAATCTTCTGTTTCCAATGAATCCTCTGTTTCCAATGAATCCTCTGTTTCCAATGAATCCTCTGTTCCCGCCGTAAAATCCGCCGTTCCCGAAAGAATTGATTGAGAGATTTATGCCTGAGCCATAATAGGGAGTCGAGTAAAGGCCGCCTGAATAATATGGCTGGCTGTAATAACCGCCCCCGTAACCAACATTGCTATACCCGCCGCCATAATAACCGCCTCCGTAACCGACATTGCTATAACCGCCGCCGAATCCTCTGTTGCTGCTTCCTGCCGCTACGCCTAAGGCTCCGCCAGCGAGCGCTCCGATGATAGCGCCGTCGCTACGATTACCACGGCCCGCAACTGAACGGCCGATGACACTGCCTGCAGCGGCGCCAAATAATCCCCCGACAAGTTGGTTGCCGCCATTGTTGCTGCTTTGATGGCTATGATTGTGCCCAACGTTATGGGCTGAAGCTGTGACGGGCACGGCGGAAACGGCTAGCGCCGCAATCGTTGCAAATCCAATTTTGAATTTCATAGTAGTCTCCTAGGTTAGTTTGACGAACCCGTCCCTGGTTCTTAATTGCATAATGCCCGAAAACGCTAAAGGTTGCAAACTACAGACACAGTTGACAAAAAAGCCCCCTTGCGTGAGCAAGAGGGCTTAGGATTTGGACTGTTAGCCTAGTTTCGGCAGACAGGGCTTGCGCCTATGAGTAGCGCGCCGTCTTTGTTATAAACTTTATCGCTACCGCAATAGCTATAGCCGCCGGCTTGAGAGGCGTAGCCGCTCGTTGACTGGCTATAAGACGGGCCGGTTTCATAACTTCCTGCGCAGCCAAAGGTGCTCGTTGCGCAATCTGCCGCGCCTGAATCATAGGCTTGGCTGATAGTAGGAGCGACGGGTAGTGTGTCCACGAAAGATGATGACGTGTTCGCGTAAGATGGTGAGCAGGTTCCTGCGCCGCCTGCACACCGTGCTGCAAATTCGCCTGCGCTTGGCGCTTGGAATGATTGGCCACCAGATACAAGATAGCTTCCGCCCGCGCCGGCATCAGGTGCTGGGGCGACAGTAGGGGCGACGGCAAGGCTAGGTGCTGGCGCGTTATAATATTCATGACTAACAATAGGCTGTTGCGGCGCCGGAGCTGGTGCTTGCTCATATTCATGACGAATAACAACTGGCTGCGGCGCTGGAGCTGGTGCTTGTTCATACACATGCTTAACAATAACCTTCTGCGGCGCAGGGGGTGATGCAACATAACGGTGCTTAACAATAACTTGCTGCGGCGCAGGGGTTGGCGCAACATAACGGTGCTTAACAACAATTGTTTGCGGCGGCGCAGGGCGCGGAGCCGGCTGTCTAATAACTTTTTCTACGTAAATTGGCTTAGGAGCCTGACGAATAGTTGTCGTATTGGCAAATGTGCCAACGTTTACAAGTCCGCCTGGCACGAAAGATGGGCCGCCAAATGGGGCAGACGGTAAGCCAGCTCCAAATTGCGGGATGGGGGCACCAAAAGCTGGCGCGCCAAATGAAGGGGCTCCGAAGCCTGGGCCGTAGCTAGGCGGGACAAAGCCGCCGCCTAAGCTTGGCACTGGAGATCCATAACGTGAGCTTCCACCGCCAAAACCAGCAGGTATGACATTGCCCCCACCAAAACCAGCTGCGCCAACGCCTTGGTTGCCGTAACGTGAGCTTCTGTTGGTTAAAGCATAGCCCGCGAGACCGCCGACAACTGCACCAATGGCTGTGCCTTCTTGTTGTACACCGCTACCTGCGAGGTTAGAGCCGATCACGCCGCCAATGCCTGCGCCCGCTGCTGTGCCGAGTAAAGAGTTGCCAGAAAATCCAGGATTAAATGAACCTGCGTAAGGATTACCGCCAAAAGTGCTGCGGCTATTGCCGTAAGACACGCCTGCGAGGCCGCCAAGGGCCGCGCCAATGGCCGCGCCTTCAGTGCGATTGCCTGATCCGGCAATGGCTGAACCGAGCCCGGCGCCAATACCAGCGCCGCCAAGGCCGCCAAAAACGGAACTAGTGTCAAAGCCGCTGCCAAAGAGTTGTGCATTTGCCGTGGCCGGCGCGAAAAGAAGAGCCGTAGCTGCGGCTGTAAGCGTAAGGTATTTCATGTCTATCCCCTATGGAGTGTCCAAAAATGGGACCCAGTGTCCCGTCTTGCGGGGAGAGTTGCAAAGTTTGTTCCAAAAGGGATAAAGCGCTTGAAATTACGCCTAAAAAGCTAGTTAGGGGCAAACATGCGGCGATTTCGCCATTTCACCAGAGTAGAGGCCTTAATAGCAAAAGGCCCGGAGTTGCCTCCGAGCCTTCCACTTTGCACGCGGGACGCGCGCGCTCAGCCTATGTCTCTGCTTGTCCTAAGAGGGGCAGAGGTCAGAGCCGCCGACTTAATAGTGGCTCTGGCTTTTCTTGAGGCGCTTACGCTGCTTTTTCAAATCACTCAGGTGGTCACCAAGCTGGTCAATTCGGCGGTCCAGCTTATAGCTATGGTTATAGCGGCTACGTTCGCGTAGCTCATCAAGTCGGCAGCGCGTGTCATAAATTTCGCGGTCAAGTGTAGCGAGGCGTTTATAATGGCGCTCATCGCGGTGAACATTATAACCATAGTCGCGGTTTGAACGGCTATCGCGGTAAGTCGGCTTACTCACGGGGTAGTTTACAGTGTTGACCCGCGGTGATGTGTAGACCGTGTTGTAATTTCCAGAGCTGTACACTGGAGCAGATGTTGTATATCCGCCAGAACTATAAACGGGCGCCGGGCTGCCGCTGTAACCTTGATTGCTGTAAGCTGTGCTTGTGCTGCAGTCTTTATTCGCAATTTGGCTCCCTGCGAAGCCGCCGAGGACCGCGCCGATGGCTGAGCCTTCAGTCCGCGCGCCATTACCGGCCACTTGGCTACCAAAGACCCCGCCTGCAACTGCGCCGAGCACGCCGCCAAGGACTTGGTTTCCTGTATCGGACCGTTTGCAGTTCTCATAAGCGCTATTTGAATAGCTGTTCGCGGCTGCGAGAGAAGGGGTGGCAATCACTGCCAAAGCTAGGGCTGCGGCAGAGAGCGTTTTTATTTTAGTTAGTTTCAACATAGTTTTGCTCCTGTTGGTCACGAAAAGGAAAATGCCTGTTCGATGATTTATAGTTAGCAAAGCAGAGCTGAATGTCCTCTGAGGCGGGTATTTAGATTGCGTTCAGATTAGGTTTAGGCGGCGTTCATTTTGGGGATGCAAACGCAGGGTACATCAATTTGAAGGCTGTAAGCGTCAAGCTCCGCGCCCCAATAAACAGCCGCCCTCGGATGAGAGCGGCTATTTTAACTTAATGTGTGGTGTGACTTAAGCGTCGTCAGCTTTTGGTGCGTCTTCGGCTGATGCGTCAGCATCTGCTGCTGGAGCGTCTTCGGCAGGGGCTTCCGCTTCAGCCGCAGGAGCTGCCTCTTCAGCAGGCGCATTTTTCGCAGCTTCAGCCGCTTCCTTAGCGGCTTCTTTTTCAGCAGCAGCCGCTTCTTTAGCCGCGGCATCAGCGGCGGCTTTGGCTTCCTTAGCCGCTTCCGCGGCTTCAGCTTCAGCTTCTTTGCGGGCGCTCGCGCGCTCTTCTTTGTCTTTGATGAGCTGCATAGCGGCTGCGCCTGGCTTACCTTTAATCGGGTTGTTACCAGCTTTCCAGTCCCAGAGGCCAGCGGCGCCAAGGAAACGCGCGACGCGTTCTGTTGGGCGCGCGCCTTTTGCGAGCCATTCTTTGATCTTCTCGACGTCAAGCTTAACGCGGTCTTCAGAATCCTTAGGGAGCATTGGGTTATAAGAGCCGACGCGGTCAATGAAGCGGCCATCACGCGGTGCGCGGACATCAGCAATAACGATACGGTAATAAGGGCGTTTTTTGGCGCCGTGACGGGCCAGACGAATTTTAATAGACATGATAGTTTCCTTTAGTTGTCAGTATAATTTCAGTGATTAGTTTTAGGTTTAGTAGTGTCTTCTTTTTGGCATTATTTCTTTTTCTTACCGGGGAGTAAGCCGCCAAGACCCGGAAGGCCTCCGCCTAATCCGGGGAGTTTACCGCCAAGACCCGGAAGGCCCTTAGGCATAGGCATGTCGCCCATTTGTTTCTTGAGGTTTTCTAACATGGCGGGGTCAATATCGCCCATATCCGACATCTTGCCCCCTTTACCCATGCCGCCGGGCATTTTTGGCATACCAGGCATGCCGCCCATTTGGCTCATGAGGCCGGCCATGCCGCCTTTGCCGAGCTTCTTCATCATGTCCGACATTTGGCGGTGCATCTTCAGGAGTTTGTTGACCTCTTGAACGCTCATGCCGCTGCCGGCTGCGATGCGCTTCTTGCGGGAGGCTTTGATGAGGGCAGGGTTTTTGCGCTCATGCGGGGTCATGGACAAGATGATAGCTTGCTGCTGCTTGAGGAGTTTGTCATCAAGGCCGCCCGCCGCGTCCATCTGCTTTTTCATTTTGCCCATGCCGGGCATCATTTTCATCAGGCCGCCCATGCCGCCCATTTTTTGCATCTGGCCGAGCTGCTTGCCAAGGTCATCAAGGTCAAACTGACCTTTCTCCATGCGCTTGGCGGTGCGTTCAGCCTCTTTTCGGTCAATAACTTCGGAGGCACGTTCAACGAGAGAAACGATATCGCCTTGACCGAGAATACGGCCCGCGAGGCGTTCTGCGTCAAAGGCCTCAATTGCGCCGAGTTTCTCTCCCGTGCCAAGGAATTTAATCGGAAGCCCTGTCACCGCGCGCATAGAGAGCGCCGCGCCGCCGCGCCCGTCGCCGTCAATCCGCGTCAGGACAAGACCTGTTAATGGCAGCTGTGCGTGGAAGCGCTGCGCTGTTTGAACCGCGTCTTGACCGGTTAGCGCGTCGGCTACGAGCAACGTCTCAACAGGCTTGGAGACGCGCGCAATCTCTTCGACTTCGGCCATAAGCTCTTCGTCGATTGTGGTGCGGCCTGCTGTATCAAGAAAGACAATATCATAGCCACCCTTTGCGCCTTGGTCCATGGCGCGCACAGCAATCTGCACCGCGCTTTCGCCTTTAACAATCGGAAGGAAGCCGACGCCCGTTTGCTCAGCCAAAATACCGAGCTGCTCCATAGCGGCAGGGCGGCGTGTATCAAGTGAGGCGAGCAGAACCTTTTTCTTGTGGCGCTCTTTAAGGAACTTTGCGATTTTACCCGAGGTAGTTGTCTTACCAGAGCCTTGGAGGCCTGCCATAAGAATAGCGACAGGCGGACGGCCGGCGAGCTGCAACTGGCTTGAAATCGCGGCGGCGTCTTTGCCCTCTTCCGTGAGGGAACCGCCGAGCATTTCGACAAGACCGTCATGAACAATCTTGACGACCTGTTGGCCGGGCTTGATGGACTTGATGACTTTTTCACCAACGGATTCGGCTTTGATTTTCTCGATGAAGTCTTTGACAACGGGCAGGGCAACATCCGCTTCAAGCAGAGCTACGCGAATTTCGCGCATTGCCGCAGACACGTCTTTTTCCGACAGCGCCCCACGGCCCGTAAGGTTGTCAAATACGCTAGATAACTTATCGCCAAGTGCGTCGAACAATCGTCAAGCTCCTATACCGCAAATAGCACCAACATCCACGGTGGACGTAGACGTCGACCGCGGGACCCTGTCTGCATCATCCCATCTATTTGGGGCTCGCACAGCTCAGAGCGCAAATATGGCTTTGCGCTGAATGAGCGGGCTATAGGCGAGGCGGGAAAGGGTGTCAACAGGTACTGAGGATGATCTTTAAATTCTGTTGTCTCAAATGTTTACGGCGTCTTAAATGAAACCACATCGCCATAATCGCAGCGCCGAGACCTGCTAGCAGATAAAGCACATATGTAGGCAGACTGAAGGCACTACGCTTCGGGGCGACTGCTTGGTTAAGCTCTGTGTCAAAAACAGTTGCTTCACTTTTTATAGGATCGGTTGTTTGAGCCGTGATTACCGTCGTGTTAGCCCCTTGATCAAGTGCATCGGGAAGTTCGGTTTGCGTAGGTGTATAATCAGACACATCAATATTACCTTCAGTAGCGTAGGTCGGCATTTCATCTAATTCTTGGCTGGCTTGCTGTGTTAGCGATGTTGATGCTGATATTTCGGCCGTATTCGCTATTGTAATACCTAACTTATGGCGATCCATCATTGCTAATGTGGCGATGGCGTCAGCATCGCCAGCGCGAGCAGCTTGACTATACCAGGTCCGAGCGTCGTAATAGTTTTGCTCACAACCTTCACCCACAAAAAGCATATAGCCTAAATTAACTTTGGCATCCACATTACCCAATTCGGCAGCAGTCGCATAAAGTGTATAGGCTTTTGGCAAATCCTGCGGCACGCCTTCTCCGTCGTGATAAGCCTTTGCTTGTTCGAAAATTTGCTTTGCCTCTGACATTTCAACTACTGTATTTTCAGGTGCGAGTGCGGGTGCAGCCTGCAGATTGGCGAAAGGCATCAGCCCAAAAATTGCAAGCGTTAACAAGCGATATAAAATAGTCTTATGCATAATTAAATCACCTCGGTTGCTTTAAAATAATGCAATAACTATGCCGAACAAAAAGGGGCTGCTCGAGTATAATTTCTCTGTGATTAGGCTTGATTATAGCTAAGTCTGCGGCGCTCTTGTCATTTGGGGTAACGGCTGCGCGCTAGCATTTTCTGATGCTTATTTTAGAGCAAGCCGCGCCCGTCGGGGATCGTCAGCTCTTGCGGAGCGGCGGTTTTGTCTGTGCCTTGAAAGAGAAAACCAACCTCTTCTGAGGGGCAGCCTAGCTTCTTTGATAACAACTCAAGCAGTTCCTCTTTGCTAAAACGGTTTATTGTTGTTTTGGCGCTGTTCATAGGATTTTTGATCATGATTTTGTGTCTTTTGCTTTAGTGTTGACGCGTTCTAGGACATGAGGCGAGGCTCTAAATGTTACGACCCTTCGTTCTGAGACTATTGCCTCTTCACCTGTGCGCGGATTACGGCCTAATCTTGCTTTCTTGCGTTTAAGTTTGAATGTCCCGAAATTTGCAAGTTTGATATCCTCGCCAGCTATCATGGCGTCTGACAAATGTTTCAGGCAGCTTGTGACTAGCGCAGCGGATTCGGTCTTGGACAGGCCGATTTCACGGTGGATCGAATTGGAAATGTCAGCCTTTGTTAAAGTCCTGTTCTTCGAATCGTTATTGGAGTTGGGCTTGGCCATTAGCTCTCTCGCTTTAGGTTGCGGTATTGTCCGGGCGGCACGTCAAACCAGCGTTTAAAGGCGGCAATAAAGGTTTTGTCTGATGAGTAATCCAGCAATTGCGCAATATGTATGATTGTCATGTCCGACTCTTTGAGTAGTCGGCACGCTATGTTTTTTCGTACACCGTCGAGCACCGCCGAATAGCTTGTGCCTTCATCTTGCAATAGGCGCTGTAGCTTTTTCGGCTTAATATTCATGGCGTTGGCGACTGTCTCGATATCGCTGTGTTTGACCCCCAAAAGGGACGGCAATAATTCCGCCAACGTCATGGCGATGGTCGCTTTATGTTTGAGGTTTTTACGTACTCGTGAATCAATATACGCCTTCAAAACAGGTTTTACGGACTTGTGAAGAAGATGTGTTCTTTCAACTTCGTACCATTTGCGGTCAATGACTATCGAGTTTTCATTGCAGTTAAAATTCACAGGGCATTTGAATAATTGATTATAGACGCTCAAATCGTCTGGCTTGTTATGTTGAAACTGGACACGTTTGATTTGAAAG
>CAZFWZ010000021.1:18090-30348 GCA_964522765.1 uncultured Caulobacterales bacterium
TATAGCTTGCGCAAAAGTGCTGTGGGGTTTCCCCCCAAGCTTTCAATGAAATTTTTAAAGCCCGGATTATTATTCGAGGCACGAATATATAAATACTCATCTGGCATTAAGTGCGCTCCCCCCAGAGATTATGTGGGTGATAGGCGGCCGGTTATGAAGCCGCCTATCACCTGCGCCCCGCAGCTGCGCCCAACCTTAGTAAGGTTGAGTCCTGAACGCTTGAGCCATCCCCCCGAATGGTTCGCCGCCGTTCTGGCGGATGCGTTTAGTTTCTGCGCTGCGTGTTTAACTGCAGCGTTATAGACTACCTCGTGTATGCTCAATGCCTGCGCCCGCTTCATAGTGTTTTACGTCGTTAATATAATCTGCTGCACCTGCCATTTCGCACCCTCTTTTTTCGCGCCCGGTTACTAGAAAGGTGCCCATCCCCTCAGGGATGGGCGGTCTACTGACAACGGGGCGATGTCGCCAGATAGACGGTCATTAACGATGTGGTTAATGCAAAGCGACAATCACAGACCGTAACGATATGGGTAAGGGGACGCTGTCCTTAAATATGACTTTTTGCTTGGCGCGTATTCTGAGAATAGCATGTCGTTCATATTGCGTTCATATTAGACTATTTTGCGATTAATTGTTGGGCGTTTTGTTGTTTTTTTAGGCGCTATAACGACGCAGATATGAACGAGTTTTCTCATAATTGCAGTTAGAGCTCATAAGCAGGTTGATTCTTAGACATTATTCTGCGTCTGAACCTGCGCTAAGGCGTATGTTATTGCGCGGCTTTCTGCCTTATTTTGGGCAACGTCCTGTCCTAGGAAATAGCTTTGGCGGCCTTAACCGACATGCTATTGAGGTTAAGCGCACATTTGAGAGGAATATTCATGTCTTTACCCCGCTCCGCTTCGGCCGTCTCTCTGACGGCTGCTCTCTTCCTTTCAACGGCTCTGGTGATAGCGGGCTGTTCCTCAAAAGATGAGGGCCCATCCGCGGCTCAGTCCTCTCCCGCCAAAGCGCTTGGCTTAACAAGCCCATCCGAAAAAGCCTTTGAGAAGTATTTCAGCGTGCCAAAGCGCAAGGTATCTGAGGCCGAGGCGAAGCAGGCTTTGGCTTTGCTCAATCTGGGTGAGGCGTCGGATGCCGGGCTGAGCTGGGATAAGACATCAGGCGCAGACGGCACTTACAGCTATAGCGGCTTGACCATAAATGATGATAAAAGCTCACTTAACATCAAATCCGCCAATCTTATCGGGGTTCATATGGTCGGCGATGAGGCCAGTTTTGACCGCGCAGATTTCAGCGGCATTACAATGATTGACACACAGGATAATTCGGTTGTCACCCTCGACAGCCTATCTGTTGCTCGCCCGTCGCCCGCTATGGCGCGCTCTATTCTTGAGAGCCTTGGCAATGTTAAAGGCGTCGACGATTTAAACCTTAATATAGATGATGATGCTGACGTCAGCTTTGGCGCAATTGGCATGAGCGGCATGGACATTAAATCTGACGACATGAACCTAACCGCTAAAACTATGCTTTGGGGCACGGACGAAGACAGCGGGCGCGCGGACTTTAAAGTCGACGGCATAAGCTTTAACGGCACAGACAAAAACGGCGGCAGTTTTAAAGGTAATCTCGGGAATGTATCCGCAACGGGCATTAAGACCGAGGCTTACAAAGATCTTTCCAAAGAGATGCGCTCTTCAATGGACTCGCCAATGGGCGCCGTGGGCGGTTTTAATCCTCTCTCTAAAGTCTATGATAGTTTTGCGATGGACGATTTTAGCTTTGATAGTGATTTTGTGTCTGTCACCGCTAATGGCTTCGAAGGCAAGGCAACAGAAAAGGGCGGCGTTACGACCATTCGCCAAGTTAGCGAACCCATTATCATTACTCTCAAAGAGGATCCTACAAACCCTCAAGCGAAACGCGCGTTTGAGACGATTAAGGCGCTCGATTTTAACGAGCTAGTGTTTCAAATGAGCGGAACCTCAATTCTTGATGCCAATACCGATACGGTAGAGCTGAAGGACGGGCTTGTCACAATGAAGGACGGTTTCAAGCTGTCCTATAATTACGGCGCGACGGGGGTGAAAGCGATGACCGATAAAATGGCCACAATGCAAAATAATGGCTCAGCTCAGCAAATGACGGCCTCCATGGACACGCTGAAATTGAGCGGTTTCCAACTCCGCCTTGAAGACGATTCCATTATTGATCGTAGTCTCAAACTTGCCGCGCAAATGCGCGGCGGCACTCCCGAAAGTATCAAAAGAGAGATGACCGTTGCCTTGGCCCTTGCGCCTATGATGGCGGGCGGCGGCCTCGAAGGCGAAATGATTGGCGAGATGGCTAGCGCTTTCGGTGACTTTGTTAAAAACGGCGGGACGCTCTCAATAGTGATGGACCCAAAGGCGCCCATCGCTATTGGTGATCTCGCGCAGTACAAAGACAGCGATATGACACTAGAGGATTTGGGCTTTAGCGCCAAAGCTGAGTAGGTCGTGCACAGAGTTGAAAGAAAGCCGCTTCCAGAGATGGGGCGGTTTTTTATTGTGGGTTTATACCATTGAGTTTTAGGTTTTTAGAATCAAAAGTGGATAAGATGATGGCCAGATTCACTTCATTGCATGTCATGGTTACGTGGCTTTTCTCCCCAAAACCTTGGCTTAAATGCCATAAAAAAACCTATGATAGAAAAGAGCAGGCCTAGAAACCGGCTTGAGGCTTTCACCTCTTCATTGACACTATTTTGAATAGCCGATTGGCGCGGGTTATTCGGATTTACGAATATGGTGTAACCCGCACCGTCTTGCTTGGATTGCAATAAATTCTGCAAAATCTCATCGCTTTCATTAAAATTAGGACTAAATTTGTCATGCAGACGATATCGAGTTCCTTTGAAAGTTGTGCCGTTCCAATCAAATACATATACCACATTAACCAAATAGGTTTTGTGGCCCTTATCATTCACATGGGTCGCGATGTTAGCGCTTTCTATTTGGGCGATGTGGGGCACCCAATTGCGGGCGGCTCTTTCGTCAATAGTGATTTTTGCCAAATGTATCAGCGCCCCCAATCCGATGATTAAGAACAAATATCCAATCAGCTTTCCAGTCTTTTGCGACTTTAGGATTTTGATACTTTGTCTGGCACTAATCCGCATGAGAACAGATATTCATTACTAAAAGCGGTCAATCAAGACAGAAGCTCTAATATTACTGTATTTCATCAATCTCTGACGCTACCAGCAGTTCATGTTGCGCGTTTAAGCGCTGAGGTAACGTTAGCTAAGAGGAGGGTGCATCCTTCGCCCATATACGTCTTTCACCTAGATATATCTGGCTGCGCATTTCAATGAGCCGGCTGGCGGTGCGTTCAAATTCAAACGCCCCTGTGCCGTCCTTATAGAGCTCGCTTGGTTCGACGGCGGCGGACATGATAAGTTTGGTTTTGGTTTCATAAAGAGCGTCAATCAGGGTCACGAAGCGCTTAGCTTCATTGCGCTTCTCTGGCCCCATTTGCGGTACGTTCTCAAGGATCAGTGTTTGGAAAGCGTGAGACAGGCGAAGGTAGTCCGCCGCGCCAAGCATGTCGCCGCAAAGCTGCTTAAAACTTGCGCGGGCTGTGCCTGCCGCTGTGCGGTTTAAAAGTAGCTTGCGTCCCTGCACGGTGAGCGTTGTCGGCTTGGGTTCTGCGCCGCCGATAAGTCGCATCCACGCGGCTTCTACGCCTGCATTCGCCTCTGGCCCGAGAGGGCAGTAATAGACAGGCGCCGCTGTGAGTTGGCGTAAGCGGTGGTCTGTCTCGCCTGCAAATTCATGGATGATAAGATGCTCCGGCATCATCTCAATAAAGGGTTCAAACAGCGGACGGTTAAGCCCGTCTTTATAAAGGTCAATCGGCGGGCGGTTAGAGGTAGCCACAACAATCACGCCGCGCGCCCAGAGGGCTTTAAACAGGCGGGAGAGTATCATAGCGTCGGTAATGTCCGTGACGTGAAATTCGTCGAAGCATAAAAGCGCGGCTTCATCGGCGATTTGTTTGGCGACAGGGGCGATGGGATCATCGCCTGCGCCTCTGACATAAAAGTCTGAGCGTTTGCGTTCGCTCTTGCTCAGTTGACGCCAATGAGTGATGCGGGCGTGAACGCTCATCATAAATTCGTGGAAGTGCACGCGTTTTTTAGCTTTCACGAGTGCAGCCGCGAAAAACCAATCCATTAGCATGGATTTGCCACGTCCAACCCCGCCCCACATATAAAGGCCTTTGGGGGCAATCACTTCGCGTGAGAAAAAACTCTTTTTACGCGCAGGCTCCGAGTCTATGCGGGTGAGAAGGTCGTCCAGCTTTTTGGCCGCAGCGATTTGAGCTTCATCTTCATGGAAGTCGCCTGCGGCAATACAGCGGCGCAGTCTAGTGGTAACGGGGCTTGTCATGCCCTTGTTTATCACAGGGTGCGCAGGCGTCTATAAGTGAATAAGCTTTACGTTATGCGCGGGCCAGTTTGGCTTCGCGCCAGGTGACGAGTTTACGCCCTTTCGCATCCCATAGTTTAAGGCGTACGGTCTTAAAGCTATCCAGCAAAGTCAGCCTGCGAATTTCGCCAAGCTTGGGATGGGCTTTGATGATTTTTGACAGATTATAATACGGTACGCGCGCATAAAGGTGATGCACATGATGGATACCAATATTGGCCGTTAGCCAGCGCAGAACAGGCGGCAAGTCATAATGGGTGCTGCCGTAAAGGGCCGCGTCATGAACTTCCCAGTTTTCATCCGTATCCCAGAGCACGTCTTCAAATTGATGCTGGACGTAAAATAGCCACACGCCAATCGCCGCGGCGATACAGGTGATACAAAGATAGGTCACAAGGAAGGGCAGAAGTCCGAGCCAGTAAATACCGCTAATAATAATTGCGGCCATTGCGAGGTTTGTGCCCATTGTGCTGATCCAGTATTTTACCCCAGACTTCATAAATCCAATCGGCAAGCGCTGGTGCAGCAGAAACACAAATATAGGCCCTATGCCAAAGAGCACAAAGGGATTGCGGTACAGACGGTAGCCCAGACGGCCCCATATATTGCGAGCATTATATTCGTCCACGGTTAGCGTCATAATATCGCCTATGCCGCGCTTATCTAGATTGCCGTGACTTGCATGGTGGATGAGGTGGGATTTCTTCCAAAGGTCATAGGGCGTAACAGTCAAAATGCCGATAAAGCGGCCGACCCAATCATTGGCCGCGCGAGATTTGAAAAAGGAGCCATGGCTGCAGTCATGCTGAATAAGAAACAGCCGTACGAGGAAAAACCCCGCGACAACGCAGACTGGAATCGTCAGGAAATAGCTAATCGAGCTTGTCCAAACCGCGAGTGCCCAGAGTGCAAGAAACGGAATAAACGTGATCGCTAGCTCGATAAGGCTGCGGTTCAGGCTTGGTGTCTTATAGGGCGCGATGGCCTTGAGCCAATTGCGAGCCGGTAGCAGCTCTGTGTTAACATGGCCGTCTGCAGTAATGGCGTCTTCTGCCAGTTGAGTATTTTTTTGTGACACGCTGTACCCTTCACAATATCGACTTCGAACCTAATTTTGATTCGATTAAAATCCACCTTGGAGATAGACCTGATTTTATCAAGCAATTGTTAATGCATCCCCTTCTTAGCGGGTTACAGCTGAGATTTTATGTGAAAATTTCGTTATAATACAGTGGTTAAAGCGCTTCAACGACGGCACGAATGGATGCAGACGCTTGGTCTGCACTCTTGGGTAGGCTGTTAGCGGCAATAGCTTGGCCAAATGTTAGATTAAAGGTCTGTTTCTTCTTGTTCATAAGCTCATTAAACAAGGTCATGTCGCGAATTTCCCCGTTAATCCGAGAGATAATATAATAAAACCAGCTATTGCGCGCTCTTATTTTCAGCGGAATGACGGGCGCGTCATATTTTTTGGCGAGCATGGCGGCAGAGCTTTGCCAAGGCTGGTCATAAATGCCGCGAAGTCCAAGCCGCGCGAGTGTCCCGCTTGGAAATATCACAACGCATTTGCCCGCGTCCAGCGCGGCCTTAGTGTCGACCAGTGTTTGTTTCGTCTTGGTGATTGTGCGTTTTGCTTTCACCCACTCTACTGGAATAATAATATCACCGCCTTTAGGAATAACCCGCAGGGCATCTGCATTGGCAAGAAAAACATGGTGGGGGCGTTTATCTCTTATAGCCTGAAACACGGCTATACCATCCGCAAGCCCCGTGGGGTGATTGCTAATAATGATGCATTTTCCCGATGACGGTAGATTAGCTAACCCCGTCACGGCTATGCGCGGACGAAAGCGCTTCGCGACAGATGCAAAAGCCTCATGGCCCGTTTTGTGCTCAATACTGTCGGCGAGGGACACGGCGGCGTCATAGGCCAGCATGCGGTAGAGAAGGGGCTTTATGACCCCAAACAGCTTGGGCCGAGCCATTAATTTAGGCGCGCGCTCAGCGATTAATGTTTCAATAATATGCACGACACAGTATTGACGAATGCTACGCGGATTGGCAAGCGCTGGACCTCAGCAACGGAGACGTGACCATGGCGAGCCATAAACCTATCAACGTACTATTTTTATGCACTGGCAATAGTGCGCGCTCAATCTTGTCCGAAGCTTTACTTAATGATTTGGGCAATAATTTGGATGGAAACAATGGAAGTGGCCGCCGTTTTATCGGCTGGTCGGCGGGGAGTCATCCGAGTGGGGAGCCTCATCCTGACGGGCTGATAGAGCTGCAAAACCGCGGACATCAGACAGAGTTTTACCGCTCCAAATCCTGGGATGAGTTTGAAGGCTCAGATGTTAATATGGATATTGTGGTCACGGTTTGCGATAATGCCGCCAATGAAGTCTGCCCTGTGTTTCCGGGCCGCCATATTACCGTGCATTGGCCCGCGCCCGATCCGGCGCATGTGGAGCCGCTCGCCGCGCGCCAAAAGGCGTTCTCTGATGTTTATGATATGTGCCGCGCGCGTATCGAAGCCTTGCTACGTTTAGGCGAAGATGAGGTGTCTGACCGCGCCGCCGTCCAATCTATCGCTGATATTCACGCATAAAAAAACCGCCTCCCGAGAAGGGAAGCGATTCATATTTTTGACTTCGAAAAGCTTACCTTAAGAGTAAACTTATTTCTTAGCTGGCATCCACTGCTGGAGCTTCTTAGCTGCCCACTCGCGTCCACCAAGACCGAAGGCCAGCGCGCCGCCAACACCGCCTGCAACAGCCGCAGCCATAACAGAGTAGCGGAATGCTGTGTCAACAATACCTTCACCAAGCTGCATTGTTTCAAGACCCATGAAGGTCACAATGATCATCGTTGCGTATTTGATGATTTTACCAGCAAGATCGCCAGATGTTTGTGTGACTAGCTGAGAGACAAAGTTTGCGATGAACAAACCTGCACCAATAATCACGGCGCCAAGAACAACGCGGCCACCAATTTCAAGAAGCGTGTTGAACACATTCGTCAACTCAGGAATGCCGAGTGTGTTCATTGCGGCTGTGAGGCCCATAAGAACGATACCGACAAAGCTGACAGTTGCGATGATGTTTGATGGCACAACTTTGCTAGCTTGGCCGTCAAGCGCCGTCACAGAGTTAAGCGAGCTGTCTACACCGAGTGCAGGCAAAGTGTTTTTGGCAAGGTTCGATACGAAACGTCCGATGAAAACAAAGATACCAAGGATAACTGCGGCACCAAGGATGCGCGGGATGTAGCCCAAGATAACGTTCAGTAAGTTCGACACAGGCTCAGAGATGCCTGGAATGTCCCAGATGCCGATGGCTGTCACAGCGAAAATGATTGTCACAACCGCTGCGGCGAGACCGCCGAGACTACGAGCTATTGATGTTGAAGGCGTTCCGTCTACATTTGCAGTGCTCATACCAACTCTAGAGGCAAGGCTATCAACTTGTGCGACTTCTAACGTGCTGGTTAGTGCATTTTTGACGACTTTAGAAAGGACCATACCGATAGCGAACACGACAGTACCAACAAAGAGCTGCGGTAGGTAACTAAAGATGTTGTCCATCATGCCATTCAAAAAGCCAAGCTCTTGTGAAATCATTGGGAATTGAGAAAGACCCATAAGGATGAAGATAAGCCAAAGCACCCAAAAGACAGCTTTTGAAAGGGCTTTACCAATGTTCCCGCCAGATGTTTTGGCTTTTTTGCCAATGCCTGTGCGGTTAATGCCGCCGGCAACAAGGCCGGCTGCGATTTTAGAAATGAAATAACCGAGGATGATTGTCACCGCGGCGATGGCTGGACCGATGGCCCAGGCTGGCAAAAAGCCCAGATGTTGTGTTAATTGGTCCATTATGACCCCCAAAGTTTAAATTTGCGAACTGGCATCATGCCTGTTCTTTTAAATGCTGTAAATTACAGCGTCCCACCGTTTACCTTACGGTAACGAATATGAACGGCACTTAAACGAAATAAAGCTTTAGAGTCGAGAGATTTCTTACTAAACCGCCGCCTTTTATCAAA
The DNA here is from genome assembly GCA_964522765.1 of uncultured Caulobacterales bacterium. Taxonomy (GTDB): domain Bacteria; phylum Pseudomonadota; class Alphaproteobacteria; order Caulobacterales; family Maricaulaceae; genus Fretibacter. The sequence goes on from CAZFWZ010000021.1 coordinate 26,613, forward strand.
TTTTGCGGAAAAATTCACGTGAAGTTTAATGTTTGGGCGGCCGAGGGAAGAAGCCGCTCGTACGGGCCATATAGGCCTGATAAGTCTGACGCCTGCCCATATCGCGCTCTAGCAAATCGCGGCCTGAGACCTTGGTCAGCAGCAGTGTCATTACAATCGGCGCAAAAACCGTCGCCCACCCCCACGGCGCCTGACAGGCGACAAGCCATATGCCCCACCACATACAGGCATTGCCAAAGTAGTTGGGGTGGCGCGTATATTTCCACAAACCTGAGTCCATAACGGGTTTGGTCTCAATTGGGCCGTCATAATCTTTGTTTTTCTTCAGGAAAGCCGCGAGCTGCGCATCGCCAATAGCTTCGAACAGGAAGCCGATAAGCCAGAGAGCTGCGCCGAGAATTGCGAGCGGGCCGATGGCGATGCTGTCAATGGCGGCTACAGTGAGTTCATCGGCGCCATAGGCTCCGCCGCTCCCAGTTGTAATTGCGCTCGCCATGGCCACCCATACCGGCGCGCTGACAATCATTATCAGCAAGCCTTGGCCAAAATAAATTGTAAAAAGACTGCGCAGACGCCACGGCATTTCGCGCAGGCCTTTGTTTTTCTTAGCGCGGCGGCGCATAGCGACATAACGCTTATCCTCACCATGACCTAGATTACGTTTGCCTAAATATAAGGTGAGGCGCAGCCCCCAAATAATTGGCATCGCCGTGAGCAGAAAGAGATAAGGCGTTTTGACGGGGGCGATGTGCAGACAAACCGCGCCAACGACGAGAAAGCCAAACCCCCAAAAAATATCCACAAGGCTTGCGTCCCGCAAGGCTACACTCACGCCCCATAATAAAGTGAGCAGTCCAAAGACAACCACCGCGGCGTGCGAAAAATTGATAATGATATCGGATAGCATGTGTGTCCCCTTAATGTTTTATGAGAGGACTATACGCTTAGGACGCTGTGAAGTTCAATCCACAGTTACTCAGCAACATGAGCAGGCAGTTTCAGGCTCACGTCATATGTTGCGTGCTGTGTTTATCGCTCGCGAGTGGATCATGGCCTTTGCGGCGGTCAAGCTCATCCACAAATGCGTGATTGACGTCGCGGTGTTCAGCCTCATCGGCGCGAACAGCGATAATCACGTCTGTCAACCGTGCATCCGCACCGAGCTGCCAATAATCAATCGCGATTTGCGGTGCAGGGACATTTTCGTGGCGGCCTTCTTCGACTTCTTTCAGATATTGTGTGTAGCTAATGACGGCTTCTTCTTCAAAATAACCAACGACGCGGTGAGCTGTGCGCGGCGCCAGCAGATAGAGGAAGAAATAGGCATTATAGAAAAAGAACTGCACAGTGATAATCAGTGCACGTTCAAGCCAATTGGGCTGAGCAATCTCGATGAACGTCATCAGATGCATGCGCTCATTTTCGGCCTCATCCAGTAATGTGCGGATCCAGCCCTCATCATCGCGCATTTTGCGTAGCGCCGTTAAATGCTGCCACAGGCCGCCGACCATGCCAGGTACAGCCGCCACAGTTTCGAGAACAACCGCGCGGTGGCCATAACGCTTGGCGAAAAAAGTATCGGCGAAAAACCTTAGGAACCTGACAAAGCCATAAGCGATTTTATCGCTTATCGTTTTTGGGTTCACATGAACGTCCAAGGGACGATGATGGTCAACCGTTCTAGGCGGCGGCAAACTATGGGCTTGATGCGCGCTCATAATGACTCCCGTTCTAAAGCGCTCCGAGACGGTCATCGCCTCGCGGCGTATGTATTAGATATAGCTCATCCTCGGCCAAAAACTACCGCTGCAAATGTCGCAGCCGCTATGCAACATTGCCGCAGCCAAAGAGCATGATATGAGCAGATATGGATTTTGTCACAGCGATTCGAGCAGGTCTTTACCGCTATTTGGATTTTGAGGGCCGTTCGCGGCGTTCAGAATTCTGGTGGATGATTGTATTTGGTTTTATGTGTGTCGGGAGTGCAATCTCGCTAGACTCTGTCTTGGGCACGCCTCGGCTTGGGGTCATGCCCGATCATGGCTTGCCAGAAAATTACAAGCAAAGCCTGTTTTACACCTTTCGAATTTCAAATTTTATGATTGAGACTGTGGTGGGATTATTGCTGTTTATCCCGCTATTTTCGGTTTTTGTCCGAAGATTACATGATGTCGGACTAAGTGGTTATTGGGCGATACTCTATTACGTCATCGGTTTCGTCTCAGGCCCGACTGTGAGCGAGATGATGGATGTGGTTGAATCCGGCGAAGCTATGGTGCCCAATGGGACCATCACCTTAATTGCTATCCTTAATCTCGCGGCCTTTGCGGGATTTATCATCTTCATGATCCGCGATAGCGATAAGGGCCCCAATCAATATGGGCCTTCCCCTAAACATTAGATCAAAAGATTAGCTACGGCGCGTTTCATAAAGTGCTATCCCTGCCGCCGTAGCGACATTTAGGCTTTCGGCTTGGCCGGGCACATTGGCACTCATCATTGGAATTTTTGCGAGCTGATCGCAGGTTTTCATCACGCGGTCGCGTAGGCCGGGGCCTTCTGCGCCCATGACAATCGCGTGGCGGCCGCCCGTATTAAGCGTCTGGCTGAGGGTCAGGTCGGTTTCGCCCGCAAGGCCTGTTACCATAAAGCCCTGCTTTTTGAGCATTTCAAGTGTATTGGCGATATTGGTCACGAGGCTGACGGGAACAGACTCGACACAACCCACAGCCACTTTAGCGGTGGCGCCGGCAATCGGCGGCGAGTTTCTGTCCTGCATAACAAGCGCGCTGACGCCGAAGGCTGAGCAAAGCCGCAGCATAGCGCCGACATTGTGCGGGTCAGTAATCTGGTCGAGCACAAGAATAAGCGCGTCATCTGCGGCGTGTTCACAAATATCTTCGAGCGCAGGCCACTGGAGCGGCGCGCATTTCATAGCAATGCCTTGATGCGCTGTCCCATCAAACTGCTTATCCAGCATGCCGGGCATTACAATCTTGGGAAGGGGCGCGCCGTCGGGGATGGAATAGCGGCTCTGTGCGGCTTCGGTCATCATAATCTGGTGAATCGTGCGTTTTGGGTTGGCGAGAGCGGCCTTGCAGGCATGCGCCCCCCAAACCCAGCCCGCTCCGCCTTCACGGCCCTTACTGTTTCGGCTTGAGCCGCGAGAGCGGTTTTGGCCTTGGGAGGACTGATTCCCTTCGCCGCCCTTGCTTTCACGCCTTTTGCGCGGCGAAATAGGCGCTGAAACGGCGTTAGGGACTTTCATGCCGTCGGCGCGGCGTTTGCGAGGCGCAGATTCGCCGCCTGCACCACTCCTACCGTGCTTTTTGCTTGATTTTCTTTGTATTCGGGTATTGCGCGTTTCTTTTGACATCTCTATAGAACGCACCAGTTTAGGAACGTGCTCTCTGCATATGGGTTTTTCGCGGTAATCGCAGGCCCCGTATACAGAGCCTTTTTTGTTGGAGGCAACACAATTATATAATCGCTTGGGCGCCACCACTGCAGGTGCTTTAAGGGACAAGAATTTGGAGAGGTGGCCGAGTGGTTAAAGGCGTCAGACTGTAAATCTGATCACGTATGTGTACATTGGTTCGAATCCAATCCTCTCCACCACCTAATCGCTAAGTCTTGCATCATCGTGTGCAGCATTTAGTAAAAAAACGCGGCGAGCGTTGTGTAGTGGTAAGACCTCAGCCTTCCAAGCTGATGACGCGGGTTCGATTCCCGCCGC
>CAZFWZ010000022.1:0-20133 GCA_964522765.1 uncultured Caulobacterales bacterium
TCAATATCCGCAATTCGCATAATGCCTGTCGCGCTATCAGGCACAGCAGGCGTTTGGAGCGTATCAAGCGGCATCGGCGCATCAGCCGTAGCTACATCACCCTGCCTCTCAACATCCCGTTTATCTGAAACAGACATATAAAAGCCTACCCCAAGCCCTAGAGCGATGGCGATAAAGGCTGCTATGCGATTTTTCTTTGTATTTGGTGCGTCGAAAATCATCCCACGCTCCCCTCTAGGGAAATCGCCACGAGCTTTTGCGCTTCGACGGCAAATTCCATCGGCAAGTTTTGCAGCACATCACGGCAGAAGCCGTTCACGAGAAGCGCCACGGCTTCTTCTTCATTGAGGCCGCGCTGACGGCAATAAAACAGTTGATCCTCGGATAGCTTACTCGTCGTGGCCTCATGCTCAAACTGCGCGCTTGGCGTATTGGACTCAATATAAGGCACAGTATGCGCGCCGCATTGATCGCCAATCAGAAGGCTGTCGCACTGGGTGAAGTTACGTGCGCCGACCGCTTTTTTATGCGCGCTAACAAGGCCGCGGTAAGTCGAATTAGATTTACCCGCGCTTATACCTTTGGATATCACGCGCGACTTTGTGTTTTTTCCAAGATGTATCATCTTTGTGCCTGTGTCAGCTTGTTGATGACCATTGGTAATCGCGATGGAATAAAACTCGCCTTGGGAATTATCGCCGCGCAAAATACAGCTTGGGTATTTCCATGTCACGGCTGAGCCTGTCTCGACCTGCGTCCAGCTGACCTTGGAATTCACGCCGCGGCAATCGGCGCGCTTGGTCACAAAGTTATAAACCCCGCCGTTACCATCTTTGTCACCCGGCCACCAGTTTTGCACGGTGGAATATTTCACTTCGGCATCATCATGGACGATGATTTCAACAATCGCGGCGTGAAGTTGATTTTCATCCCGCATCGGCGCGGTGCAGCCTTCAAGATAACTCACATAACTACCTTTATCGGCGATGATGAGCGTACGCTCAAATTGACCTGTCCCCTGCGCGTTCATGCGGAAATAAGTCGACAGCTCCATCGGGCAGCGCACCCCCGGCGGGATGTAAACAAATGACCCGTCAGAAAAGACCGCGTTGTTGAGCGACGCGTAATAATTATCCGTCTGCGGCACAACAGTACCCATATATTTTCGTACCAATTCTGGATGTTCTTTTACAGCCTCAGAGAATGAGCAGAAAATCACGCCGACTTTGGACAGCTCTTCTTTGAATGTCGTGACGACGGAGACTGAGTCGAGCACCGCATCCACGGCCACTTTTGGCGCGCCTTTGACACCCGCAAGGACTTCCTGCTCTTTCAACGAAATACCGAGCTTATTGTAGATTTCCAGAATCTCGGGATCGACCTCATCCAGAGAGTTCAGCTCTTTCTTCTTTGGCGACGCAAAATAATACATGTCCTGAAAATCAATTTCAGGATAATCCACCATCGCCCACTCAGGCTCCTCTAGGGTTAGCCATCGGCGATAGGCCTCAAGCCGCCACTCTAGAAGCCATTCCGGCTCTTCCTTTTTCTCGGAAATGAACCGCACAATATCTTCATTCAAACCCTTGGGCGCAAACTCTTGTTCGATATCACTATCAAAGCCGTATTTATACTTATCCGCCTCAAGCGATTTCACCCCGTCAACAGTGCTTTGTTCGATACTGTCTTTGGCGATTTTTATATCTTGGCCCATTATATGGCTCCTTGCGACGTCAGCGTTTTTGCTGGCGTCAATTTGTCAATTACGGGTATGTCTTTACGGCGGATTTTAGCCCATGCCTTTAAAAAAGCTTCGACGTCAGATTCGGTGGACGTATAGCCCAAGCTCACCCGCAGGCAGCCCTGCGGCGATACATCAAGAAGCCCCATCGCTGTGACCGCACGGCTCGCGCCGACTTTACCCGATGCACAAGCTGTACCTGTACTGACGGATATACCTTCAAGGTCAAGCGCCATAAGCAGGGTTTGCGAGGACGCGTCAGGCACGGCGAAAAAGCTCGTATTCGAGAGGCGGTCAACGCCATTAGAGAATATGAAAATTTCCGCTTCCATTTCGCTTAAGCCCTGCTCGAGCATAGCCCGTAATTGACCAGTATGAGAGAGACTTCCTACACAAACTTTCGCTGCAGCGCCAAAGCCTGCGACACCCGCTGTATTCATCGTGCCCGCGCGGCGGCGGCGTTCTTGTCCTCCGCCTGAAATGAGGTTGTGATAGGGCGCATCAGGCGAGACATAAAGCGCGCCGACGCCCTGCGGGCCGCCAATTTTATGGGCTGACACGGCGATGTAATCTGCTTCGCCGTCAAAGCGGTATTTTCCGAGCGCTTGCACAGCATCAACAAGAATATGCCCGTCCGCCGCGTGGACAAGATTAGCCGCAGTTTCCACATCTTGAATAGCGCCCGTTTCGGAATTTGCCGCCACCATAGAGACAAATGGCGCACCATCGGCCGCGTCCCAATCCTTAAGGCGCTGCGAAAGCCAGTCCATATCCGTCACGCCGTCTTGGCTCACGGGAATGCTCTCGTGTTCTACGCCCATACTGCGCGCGGCCATAAATGTTGCCGGATGGTCCATGCCAGAAATAAGAATGCGTTTCGTACCGTTCTGAACAGCTGAATGAAGAGCTGTGTTATCAGCCTCGGTTCCGCTGCCCATGAATATAATGTCTTGCGTGCAGACCCCCATGGCAAGGCCGACCGCTTCGCGCGCGTCATTGACGTATTTCGCCGCCACGCGGCCATGACTGTTAACCGCGCTGGCATTACCTACGTTGTCAAAGACTTCAAGCATGACATTACGCGCCTCAGGACGCAGCGGACTTGTCGCATTATGGTCGAGATAGGTGCTCATTCTGCCGCCATTAATTTAAAAGCTGCGATAAGATTGTCTTGAGGCCCCCAAATGGTAAGGGTTTCAAGAGCTTTGTTTATCTTTATATCTTCAAGAGTGAGTTCATGCTCGGTTAGCAATTTAGAGAGTTGCTTGCGAACAACGAGGATATCTTTCGAAACATTTCCAGCGTTTCTATTTGCCTTACATTGCTCAACTGTCTGTAGAGGATGATATCTAAAAATATATCCTTCACCATGACTGAGCAATCGACACATCCCGCACGACTCAAAAAATATATTGTGTATTTCACCGCTATCTTTGCGTTTATGCGAAACAAGCCTAAGCGTTGCAGGATTAATGTCATCGCTTAATCCTGCCATCGACTGTAGTATCCATTCTTGTTGAATGACATTACTATCGCCCACAAATGGAGAGCCGTTTGGCCATTTGTCGACAGCTAAAACCGGCGTTGCGATAGCAAGCATACCCAGAATTATAAGGAGTGTTCGTAATATTTTCATTCTGCCGCCTCCAATGCAGTTACAGGCAAACGCCCCTCCACCACGTCTTGAACGGTAATTGAGGCTAAAAATTGCTCGATATGATCTTCCAGCGCGCCCCAGAGGTTATGGGTCAGGCAGCGCTCTGTTTTGCCCGTGCACGCGATTTTGACTTCGGGCGTACAGCCATGCGCTTTAATATCTTCGTCCACAGCAAAAATAATGCGGTTGAGCGTGATACGCGCCGCAGGTTCAGCGAGAACATAACCGCCAGAAACGCCTCTGTGGCTATCCACGAGGCCAGCGCGGCGAAGTTTGCCAAATAATTGCTCAAGAAAACTCACAGAAATACCTTGGCGGCTCGATATTTCGGGCAATGAGACGCGCGCATCAACGCCTTGCGCGGCTAAATCAGCCACGGCCATCACCGCATAACGTCCTTTTGCCGTCAATTTCACCTGTTAAGGCCCTTTCTGCAAAGGTTTTTCTCGCTTTTCACGTAAGGCCTTGATAAGACCCGCTCGAACTCTAAATAATTGGTAGGGATATATTAATCCCGACCAAAATAGTCAAGATTAGACCGCGCCATTTTGTGCGACATTTCGGCGGCGGCTTATAACAATAGGGGCACATATGCCTGAAGTCATTTTCGCCGGTCCAGAGGGCCGTCTCGAAGGTCGTTACCACCCATCCGATGATCCTGCTGCGCCTTGTGCGCTCATCCTTTCGCCGCACCCTAAAGCGGGCGGTCACATGGACCACCGCATTCCAGTAGCGATGTTTGAACAGTATAAGGCTCGAGGATTTTCCTGCCTTCGTTTTAATTTTCGCGGCATTGGGCGCTCCGTTGGCGTTTATGACAACGGCCAAGGTGAGCTGCAAGACGCGGCCTATGCGCTGGACTGGATGCAAAGCTTTAACCAGAACGCACCGTTTAGCTGGGTCTCAGGTTATAGTTTTGGCGCCTGGATTGGCATGCAGCTTTTAATGCGCCGCCCTGAAGTGGCCGGCTTTATTTCCATGTCCTTACCAACAAACACCTATGATTTTGCCTTCCTCGCCCCCTGCCCCGCCTCTGGCCTTGTAACCTACGGCACACGCGACTCGATTGTGCCGCATGAAGACGTTGACCGCGTTGTTGAGAAAATCCGCGTACAAAAAGGGACGCAGATATCGACACACCCAATTGAAGGCGCAGATCATTTTTACACAGAGCACCTAGAGCCTGCGATGGAAGTTATTGACGATTATCTCGATGAACATCTTGATCCACGCTATTGCCCGCCGCGCGAACCCCGCCTACTTGGATTTGACGAATAGACTAGGGCTTGGCGATAACCCCGCCGCTCATTTCAGTTTTCACGCCTGTCGTTTTCGGAAATGAAAGCGGCAGGCGTTTTGCTGTCCGTACGGCCAAATAAGCAAAGGCCTGCGCTTCCAGCGCATCGCCGTCCCATCCGGCGGATTCTGATGATGTGATACGGCATCGAGTCGTTTCGCTCAGCGCGGCCATAATAATAGGATTGCGCCGCCCGCCTCCGCAAACGACAATGTGTTTGAGCGCCCATCCCGTTTGGCGAAGCGTGCGGGCGACGGCTAAGGCCGTAAACGCGCAAAGCGTCGCCGCACCGTCCTCTGGAGATAAGCCGTGCATGCGTGGCAGAACATCAAAATCGTAACGATCAGCGGACTTGGGGACAGGCAACTTAAAAAAATCACGGGTTAACCAACCCTCGAGACGCGCGAAATCAGGCGTTCCCATAAGCGATATCGCGCCATCTTTATCATAATCACCTAAACTATTTTGTTTAACCCATTGATCTAGAGGCCCATTTCCAGGACCGGCGTCACTCGCGATCAATTCTCCGGCAGGTGATAATAAGGTGAAATTACTTACCCCGCCAATATTTAATATGGCCGTATCCGGGCCCAGCCCAGCCATGTCGAGGAGTGCCTTATGGTATATTGGTGCAAGCGGCGCGCCCTGCCCGCCGGCCGCAATATCAGCGCTGCGGAAATCATAAACGACATCAATTCCCAATGCGCGAGAAAGGCTATCGCCATTTCCAAGCTGCAACGTCTGTCCTCTTAAGGTCTTCTTCGGTGCACGGTGCAATACGGTTTGACCATGAAAGCCGACTAAATCGATATCACTCGCATTAAGCTCAGATTTTGAAAGCAAAGAGCGGACGGCCTCAACATGCGCCCTGTGCAGTACGCCTTCTGCTTGCGAGAATTCATTGGGCTGCGGGCCGCTAAAATTCCAATCAAGCGCCTTTTGCGTCGCGCTTTCAAGCACGGCTCGATCAGCCTGCAGGTACGGCACTGAAACAGCCTTGCCAAAGCCGAAAATGGTCTCGCCATCCGTTTCAATTATGGCCGCATCAACGCCGTCCAGCGATGTGCCGCTCATTAAGCCAATAACGCGGTAAACTTTTTTGTCGGTCATTTCAGAAAGTCCGATGTTTCATAAGCTTTGACAAAAGGCACGGCATTGTTAGAACGCCACATTAACGCAGATTATAGGCGCGATTCATGGCCAATTACCATTCCCAGTTTATGAAAACGCTAACTGAGCGCGGGTATCTCTATCAGTGCACAGATGAAGCAGGTCTGGACAGCGCCGCAATGAAGGGCGTAACGGGTTATATTGGCTTTGATTGCACCGCACCAAGCCTACATGTCGGCTCGCTTGTGCAGATTATGATGCTGAGGCACCTGCAAAAATGCGGCGGCAAGCCGATTGTCTTGCTCGGCGGCGGCACCACCAAAATTGGCGATCCGTCCATGAAGGACACCACACGCCCTATCTTAACCAATGAGCTTATTGATAAAAACAAAGCAGGCATCCGCCAAGTTTTTGCGAAATTTCTTGATTTTGATGGTCCCAATGCGGCGGTGATTGTTGATAATGCAGACTGGCTCGATGCGCTGGGCTATATAGAATTCCTGCGCGAAGTTGGGCCGCACTTCACAATCAATCGTATGATTACAATGGAAACGGCCAAGCGCCGACTCGAAAACGAGCTGCCCATGACGTTTCTGGAGTTCAACTACCCACTGCTGCAAAGCTATGACTTTGTAGAGCTTAACCGCCGCTATGGATGCGCCTTGCAACTCGGCGGCTCAGATCAATGGGGAAATATTGTCACGGGTGTTGACCTAACACGGCGGATGGAAGGCAATGAATGTTATGGGTTTACCACACCGCTTATCACTACTGCGTCCGGCGGAAAGATGGGCAAAACAGTTGACGGCGCGGTGTGGCTGAACGGCGACCCAGCTGTAAGCGCAGAACATCACCGCACACCATACGATTACTGGCAGTTCTGGCGCAATACAGACGACGCAGACGTTGGTAAATTTATGCGCCTTTTTACGGACATGCCGCTGGACGAAATAGCGAAGATGGACGCCCTTGAAGGGGCAGATATCAATCTCGCGAAGGTAAGACTCGCGAGTGAAACTACAACCTTATTGCACGGATCAGACGCCGCGGCCAAAGCCGAAGCCACCGCCAGAGAAACGTTTGAACGCGGCGGCGCAGCAGAAGGATTGCCGACATTTGAAACACCCCTGTCGGCTTTAGCTGAGCTTTCTGTTCTAGACGCGACTCTATTAGTTGGCTTTGCCAACTCAAAAGGCGAAGTGCGTCGTCATATTAAAGGCAATGCACTTAAGATTAATGACGCCCGCGTGGAAGACGATAAACGCATGTTGACGACTTCAGATGTTGATAACGACGGCGTCATTAAACTTTCAGTGGGCAAGAAACGTCACGCGCTAATTAAACCCATTTAACAATTGTTATCTAAGGGTTTTCTTCCAATACATCCGTAGGCCTAACAGACTCAATTTGATCACGCAATTGCTCGGGAAGATCATCCCGTTGTTTAGCAAAAATTCCGCGAAGAAACCCTGGCGTGAGAGCGGATAATGGATTTACAGCAACCAATGCGCTGTCAAATGGCCCTTTGACTGTGTAGTTCAGCGCAAAAATACCTTCTCCTTTTTTGCCAACAACGATGTCGCCAATAAGAGGTATTGAGCCTAGAAACGAGTTGGTGTTGTAAGCAGGTACAAGAACGCCATCCAAATCGAGCTTTCTGCTTCCAAAGTGTATTTCGCCGTTCCCCGTCATGCCCAGCCCAGGGCCAGATCCGCGGGCCTCTCTAAGACTTAGGTTACCTGCATTATATGAAAATGGGAGCTCTATTTCTTCAAAATTTAAACCTCCACCGCCAAGTGCATCGGCTAGTCCTTCTAAAGATGCCAATGACAACATGGTTGTCAAAATCGGTGCTTGAACAACTTTCAAGTCCTTGATGCTTGCCATGCCCGTTAAGGCGCCCTCTGTGCCTACTGCAGGCAAATCAGCATCCAGCACCACATGCCCGTCTTTAAGACTTAGGATATCAAAGAAGGCGAGAGCGGCCGCGGACCCATCAGGAATATCTATATTAAGTGTGCGCAAATCATTTGTGGCATCCGTACTCAGGTTAAGCGTCAGAGGCTCATTACTTGCCACCCCTTTTAATCTAGCCTCAGTTACGCCAATACCGTTATGCGCAAAAAGTAGATTAGCATCACTTAAAACATATGATTGATTGAGCACAAGGCGTCTAATAGAGCCTGTTAGGAGGATGGGTACGTCAACCCCGCTTCCGCCACCTCCCCTCAATGCGCCATCAACAAAAGGGGAAACATCAAGGTAATCGCCTGTCACAAATATGTCGAAACGTTCTTTGTTGGGGCCAGGTTTAATTTGCGCTGTCGCATCAATAAAACCTGCGATTTTCGCATTCGAAAAATTCAAATCCTGGAGCTTTAAATCAGTACCAATATTTAAAGAGCCTAGCAAATCAAGCCCCGGCGCAATTACGGAAAAATCTTTCAAATTGAGCTGCTGGTCTTTACTAAATGAAAGAATGCCTGTCATTTGAGCCTCAACACCCTTGCGCTTATCCCAATATGGTCCGATGCGCATATCTGTTTCACTTAAATCTGCAACGACATTTGCACGAGAGATTTCCACGCCATCGGCTTGAGCATCTATAGATAATATAATGTCTCCCCCACCAATAAATTCGCGCAAACCAATTCCAAAACCATCCAAATCTGATTGACTAAGACGGCCGTTTATTTGGTACTGAGTAGGCGTTGCGCCATTATCAAAAATTTCACGCCACGCCAGATTAGCTTGCCACGGCCCGATATTTACAGGCCCTTTGACCGATAGGCCATCACGATTAGCAAGGAGTATGACGGCTCCCTTTTCAATCTTATTCTTTCCAATCGCAAAGGGCGCAGAAACATCACTTAGCGACCCTGAGATATTGAAATCTATTTGATCATAAGTAACGAAGCTGCGGAGCGGACGCGTAACAGACAGCTTGACGTCGCCCATTCCAGAAAAGCCATTCGGATCAACACCATAGGCCGTAACATATTCGAATGGCTTTTGATCAAGTAAGCCCACGAGTGTATGTAGTGGTCCGTTCGCATCACCTTCAATTTTAAAGTCTACCCCTGCGGGATAAATTTGAGGAATATTAACGGTCCCACGCTTGACTTGCACATCTTCAACCCGGCCCTCATCTAAGGTAAAATCAAACTGATTACCCAACAGACGGGCTTTACCTCTAACGTTTGTCAAAGGCGTCATTGTCGAGATATATTTCAGCTCACCATCCGATAGGTCGAATGTAAGTGTCAAATTGGAGTTTTTTAAAGGTTCGCCCGCCAGAACAGCCTCATCGGCGTTAAACCGGACATCAAAATTACTAAGTGTTGTCTTAACAATACTGCCTTCAATCCAGTCACGCGCCCCTAAAATACGGTGCTTCGGCCATAAAGCCAGAAGCTGCGGCTTGCTAACTGAACCCTCAATGCGGCCTTTGATAGATGCCGCGATTGGAACGCCAAACTCGTTACGCTTGAGCGTCGCTTTTAACTTAGGCTGAAAACTACCGAAATCTGCAGTAAGCGTTTCAAATACAATCTCATTTTCAGCCTTGTCGACACGGCCATTTACATTCAGATTCGTAATATTTACGGGCTCGATATCTAAAGAGGTTCCGTTCCAAAACAAGTCCTCTAGACTAAGTTCAAAAGCTGTGTCTTTTGAAAACAACCCCTCTGCTGGACTGCCTAAATTAGATAGCGCGGCACTGCCTCGTGCTGAGATAAAGTCGCTTCGCAGCGCAAGGTTTGAAATATTGAGTGTATCTGAAGCCGGATTATACGAACCCGTTACATTGGCAGATTCAAAACTATTCGAAGCCCCGTTGCGGGTTAATGTACCGGCCCCCGCCTTCATGCTCACATCCAGTTTTTGCAAACCTTCATCTCGATTAGCTATAGTTTCGACGTCTATGTCCACTGAAGCATTTAAACCGATAATAGGTTCGAGAAGAGAAAGTCTTGGTAGCTGCTTTGCAGGATTGAGCTGTTTGCCTGTAAAAATGGCATCAATAATTTGGAAATCAGGAGACACACGCCCCTTAAATCTTAATGGCGAGACAACGGACTTATCACTCTGCTCCGAACGAGATAAATTAGCCGCAACATTAAATATTATATCATTAGGTTCAAAAGTGACGTCTAAGTGGGATTCAGATAATTGCGCTGCGTAATCTGTACCCTCATCACGTATGTAAATTTTCGCATTATCGATATTAAGTAATTTGATACGCCCAATTTCTAGATCGTTATCGCCGTCATTCCTTTTACCGCGCCAAACAGGACCGAACTGCCCTACAGTTTCAGGGGTTCCGAGCCCGGCAATGAAATTACCCTCTCCATCCCTTACAAAACTAAGTTCGCCGCCGTCAACGACTACACGTATAGGATCTATCTTGCCGCGCGCAACGTCGCGGAGCGAAAGTTCCGTCTCGACATAAGATAAGGCGTTGAGCGGCGCGCCCGTCTTGGCGTTGACAGAGATTTCATTAGCCTTAAAAATAATTGTGTTATTTGCGGCTTCCCAAGCAAGCGTCATTTTTTGAACATCTGCGCTCTGACCATCAAATGCATTCAAAAACCAACGAGACGCATCGCCTTTAAGGAATGACACATCCACGACGCGCTGCGCGATCAAAATGTTCACAGCACAAAGCCAAACAAAGGCAACAGCCATAATGACTCCGCCGACTTCACACACAAGGCGATACGCGCGGTAGGTAATCGCTTTGAGAATACCGCCTAAATTTATAGACCAAACAGCTGTCTTCGTATTTGCGTTAGACTGTTTATCCGCCACGTCGACAGACCCAGCGCCTTCATCGGAGTCGCCGGCTTTCAAACCATTAGTCTTTTGTGTGTTTTCGGTCATACAGCCTTGTACTCTAGGTCGAGAATACCTAGAAATCCAATAGCCGCATGCAAGTTACGTTACCGTTAAGGAGACTGCAATGACAACATTACAAATTGGCGAACAAGCCCCGGAATTTTCACTCCCCCGTGACGGCGGCGATAGGCTCACATTGGATGATTTTCATGGGCACTATCTAATACTCTATTTTTACCCAAAGGACGACACCCCTGGCTGCACTTTAGAAGCAACAGATTTTTCAGCCATAAATTCTAAGATAGACCTCATTAATGGACGTGTCTTAGGCGTTTCAAAGGATACAGTCGCCAAGCATGATAAATTTGTCGCCAAACATGAACTGACGATACCTCTTGTCTCCGATGCCGAAGGCAATATGTGCGAAACTTATGGAGTTTGGGTTGAGAAGAACATGTACGGACGTAAGTATTTTGGTATTGAACGCGCGACATTCCTTATAAGTCCGACAGGAAAAATTCTGCACATATGGCGAAAAGTACGCGCCAAAGGACATGCCGAAGCCGTCTTTAAAGAGCTCAAGTCTCACGCAGAATAGTGACGACCGCATTAATATTAGCGCAGCGAGTTTTAAATGCCGGTCAGACAAACGAGAAAGTGACTGCGGCAGAAAGGCTCGCTAGTGCATGGGCCGATGGGATAGAGATTGGCGAAACGCCAACAAACCTAAACGATTGCCCTTCTCGCCCAGAAAAACCAAGTTTAGTCCACCCAAGTCAAGCCAAACGCAGACGCCTTGGCACAGAAGCAGGCCGTGCCGCCCTTCTCCATGCCGTAGCGCATATTGAGTTTAATGCGATTAATTTAGCGGCGGACATGCTAGCGCGTTTTGCATGCGATCCGCGCATTTCGGATGACGAGCGGCATGATTTTTGCTCTGACTGGATAAGTGTTTGCGCTGATGAAGCCCGGCATTTTGGGATTGTGGAGACGAGAATGGGTCAAATGGGAGTAAATTACGGTGACCATCCCGCTCACAATGGACTTTGGGAAGCCGCGATTGCAACCAAAGACAATTTCGCTGCAAGGCTCGCGATAGCGCCTCTAGTTCTTGAAGCGCGCGGACTTGATGTCACGCCCGCTATGATTAGTAAGCTAGACGCGCAAAAGGACTTAAAAAGTGCGGCGGTCCTACAAACTATTTATGATGAAGAAGTCAGACACGTCGCTATAGGCCGAAAATGGTTCAAAAAAGTTGCAAAACATGCTGCTACAAGTGAAATTGAGCAGTTCCATTCACTTGTTAAAAAATATTTCAAAGGGGCGCTAAAACCGCCATTTAATGAGGCAGCACGCACAAAAGCTGACCTTCCGCGCGAGTTTTATGAGCCCTTGGCGAGGTAATTATGAAATTTTGGATAGGTTAACTTGAAAAGATAGGCAAAGCCCGTAAAACCGTTAAGGTAAATATTAAGGTTTTGTCGTAAAATTAAGAACGAAACCAACGAATCAGATTGGGGAATCATGCTGAGAGACATAATTGATGAATGCCGCTCACGCATTCTTCACTATTTTCCTGAACGACAGATCTATCACCGCACCGGTGGTGAAGTGCACTACTTTGTGCTCAAAACCCGCACGCAGGTTGCGATTGTCTCTGGCTTATCACTCGTTGCGTTATGGTGCTCACTTACCATTCTATCCGTGTTTTGGGTCAACAACCCTCTTCGACCGCCTGTTAAAGAAAACAAACGCATGACAGCGCTATATGAGCGCCAACTTGAAGATGCACGTGCACGTTACGAAAACGCCCAGCTTATCATTAATCAACAACGCGATGCATTTGAATCACAAACCCGCGAATTTGCTGAAGCTCAAAGCACAATTTCTCAATTTGTCGAAGGCACAGGGCGCGCAGTGTCCGCACCTATTTCAGATATAAAATATGCGTCTAGCCGCATTTTAATGGCACCGACTTCACGCGATCCAATCCCGCGTAAACCACGTGTCGACATCCGAAAAGCAGCTTCACTCAACGCAAATGTGGACATTGACCCAAGTGTACGCAGGTTAAAAGAAACACAAAATGCTATTTTGGCCGACGCAGAAATGGAAACGCTAGACCGTATTGAGCGCAGCCGTGCCATCTTAAGTTCTACCGCTATTGGCGTCGACACCATTTTAAAAAATGGCGGCTTTGGTGAAGGCGGCGTATTTGTCCCCATTGAAGATAGAGAAACTATTTTATCTGACGGTGAATTTGGTTCGCGCGTAGGGTCGATTAAGGCGCGAGTAGCGGAAGCGGACGCTCTAGACTCTGCACTCACCTCTGTTCCATTTGGAAATCCAGTTGGCACAGACACTTACCGCACCAGCGGCTACGGTATGCGTAAAGACCCCTTCAACAAACGCCCAGCCTTTCATGCAGGCATAGATTTTGGCGCCTACCGTTTAGCTCCTATTGTTGCGACAGCAGACGGCGTCGTAAAATTTGTGGGCCGAAATGGCGGTTATGGACGCACAGTTGAGATTGATCACGGCCACGGATTCGTAACACGCTATGCTCATTTAGAAAAAACCTATGTAAAGCGCGGCACTCGTGTTAAAATGGGTGAGAAGATTGGCGGCATGGGTTCAACCGGACGCAGTACAGCTACACATCTTCATTACGAAATTTACTTTCAGGGCCAAGACTTCGACCCTGATAACTTCTTAAAGGCCGGAAAATATGTTCAATAAAACTAATGCTCCAAAAACGAGTGGTAACTCCGGTAAAGCAGACGCCGCTGCCATGATGGATGCGGCTTCTAAAAAAACAACGCCACGTACCGTCTCATCAGCGCCATCTATTTTCGGACGTGACATTGTAATAACTGGCGATATTAAAACAGACGGCGAAATTCAAATCGACGGACGCCTTGAAGGTAACGTTGTAGCCGCAATTGTGACAGTCGGGGAGCACGGCGCGGTAAACGGCATGATTAAAGCTGATAAGGTTCACATTCGCGGGAAAGTCCAAGGTAAAGTAAATGCTATCTCAGTTGACCTTGCCGAGACAGCCAACGTACAAGCTGATCTCACTCAAGATGACTTGAGCATTGCTAATGGTGCGTTCTTTGACGGTAAGTGTTCGCGCAAAACACAAGCGCCTACGCCTATCAAGGACGCCAAAAAATCGGCCTAAACGCACACCAGATAGGCATAGAAAGCGTCCTTCCCAGAAGAGGCGCTTTTTTTATGCCAGAAAGCAAGTTACGCCGTGCCTATAACCTCGCAAAATGAATTTGAAATCTTCCTTGGTACTGCGCCAGGACTAGAACGCTTATTATTAGCTGAAGTAATTGAGGCCGGCTTTAAAAATCCAAAAACGGTAGGCGGCGGCGTCATCATCACAGGCGGTTGGCCAGAAGTGTGGCGCGCCAATCTTACCTTGCGCGGGCCCTCGAAAGTCTTGGCGCGTTTTGGCACGTTTCGAGCGTTTCATCTCGCCCAATTAGATAAACGCGCTCGCAAATTTCATTGGGGCGAAACGCTTACCAGAACAGCTTCGGTTAAAGTCGAAGTTGTGACCAACCGCAAAAGTAGAATCTATCATGCGGGCGCCGCAGTTGAACGCCTAGAACGAGCTATCTCAGAGGAGTTCGGCGCCCCAATCGTAAAGTCAGTAACTGAAGCTGAGGTCGTTATTAAAGTGCGAATTGACGACAACAACCTCATCTTCTCGATCGACACCTCTGGTGAAGGCCTACATAAACGCGGTCATAAACAAGCGATGGGAAAAGCCCCTTTGCGCGAAACAATGGCCGCACTAGCCCTTCGCGCTTGCGGTTACGAAGGCCAAGAACCCGTTCTTGATCCCATGTGCGGCTCGGGTACATTCTTAATTGAAGCGGCTGAGATCGCTCGCAATATGATGGCTGGGCGCGCGCGTTCATTTGCTTTTGAAAAGCTCGCAAGCTTTGACTCTGCACACGTTAAAGACCTTCACAAACATTGGAAAACGAAAGAGACAGAACAGCGCTTTTACGGCAGTGATCGCAATGTAAACGTCCTTGGCTTCGCTAAAGAAAATGCGGCGCGAGCGGGCGTCGAAGAGCTTTGCACCTTTTTACCAACGTCTTTATCCGAAGTTGCACGGCCTGCAGGTCCCGCAGGTCTTGTAATCGTCAATCCGCCTTACGGCTCGCGCATAGGAAAGAAGAAGGATTTATTTAGTCTATACTCTGCTTTTGGAGATGTCATGCGTGACCGTTTTGAAGGCTGGCGCGTCGGCATGATTACGGCTGACGATCAATTGGCGCAGGCAACAAAACTACCTTGGCAGCCTGTCGGAGCCCCTATCGCTCACGGCGGCCTCAAAGTGCGGCTCTACCAAACACATAGGCTTTAGCCCTCGTCTGCGTTTTCTGCGTCAATGCGAGCCGATAAGGCAGCTGCCATAAAATCATCGAGCTTACCGTCCAAAACTCCGCTTGTGTCAGAGGTTTCAACGCCTGTACGCAAATCTTTTACAAGTTGATAAGGCTGCAGTACGTAACTGCGGATTTGATGCCCCCAACCAATATCCGATTTATTATCGGCCTGCTCTTGAGCCGCTTGCTCACGGATTTGCATTTCTCGTTCATAAAGACGAGCTCGCAGCATATTCCAAGCATTGGCGCGGTTCTTATGCTGTGAGCGATCGCTTTGGCACTGCACAACGATGCCCGTAGGTTCATGAGTGATACGCACAGCAGAATCTGTTTTGTTAATATGCTGCCCACCAGCGCCCGAGGCACGGTAAGTATCCACACGGCAATCGCTTTCATTCACATCAATTTCAATCGCATCGTCAATTTCAGGATAAACCCAAACAGAACCAAAGCTTGTATGGCGGCGTGCACTGCTATCATACGGTGAGATACGCACGAGACGGTGCACACCAGATTCTGTTTTCAGCCAACCATACGCGTTTTCACCTTTAACTTTAATCGTTGCGGATTTAATCCCGGCCTCATCGCCGCTTTGCTCTTCCATAACGTCTACTTTGAAACCCTGAGAATTGGCCCATCGTGAATACATACGCAGCAGCATTTGCGCCCAGTCTTGGGCTTCTGTCCCGCCCGCGCCGGGGTGAATTTCAACAAAAGCATCATTACTGTCCGCTTCACCAGAGAGTAGGGCTTGCACTTCAGCCTTTGCGCCTCTATCGCGCAGTTTTTCAAGCGCGGTAGCGGCCTCTGATAACAAACTGTCGTCGCCGTCTATTTCGGCAAGTTCAGCAAGCTCAACATTGTCAGCTAAGTCCGCCGTGAGTGTTTTTATATCCGTAAATGCACCGTCAAGACGAGCACGTTCTTGCATTAGAACTTGTGCTTTTTGCGGATCATCCCAGAAACTTTGAGTTTCAGATAGAGCGTTTAATTCAGCGAGGCGGCGTTCCGAAACGTCCCAGTCAAAGACGCCTCCTTAGCAGTTCAATAGACTGCTCGATGGCGGTTTTCATATGTTCAATATCAGCACGCATGACAGTGTTTTTACTCAACTTCTTTTATGAGTAAAGCGCCCATTGACTCGAGCGGCTTAATAAAGACCATCTTCAAGCTCATCCTCTTCAGGTTCAGGCTTGGATTCAGATTCAGGCTTTACTGGCGCCTCTTTTTTCGGTTCAACCGGTACAGCGACGGGCTTTATCAACTCTTCTTCATCCGTCGATGGCGGCGTGATATCAGGTGAATTACGTGCTTCCCCTGCAATTTCCGATGCGCCTTCCCCATCGTCTTCAGAGGCCACCTTCAAACCTTCAGCCTCTTCAGCCTCTTCAGCCTCTTCAGCCTCTTCAGCCTCTTCAGCCTCTTCAGCGGATTCTTCCAAATCCTCTGAGGCTTCGCCAAGCGGTTTAATGTCGCCATCACTTGCGTCTTGAGAATTTTCTTCTTCAGCACCTGGCTTTTCGGCATCAAGCTCTACTGTCTCAGTGCCTTCATCTTCATATTCATCAAAATCAATATTACCGCCAAAGAAGCTATCGCGGCCACCGCCAACACGAATAGTGCTCGATAGATCACCAAGACGCGGCTCCGTTCCCGGCCGAAAAGCTTCTAGAATAAAGTCTGGCGCCCCTATGTAACTCGGCTCACCTGTATCGCGATTGACGGGAGATAGAGTTACGCCTTCTGGAATGCGGAATGGCACAATCGTCTCGTCTTTAAGGGCAATCTCCATGAAATCGCGGAAGATAGGCGCAGCAACGGTGCCGCCAGCCTCTCCAGCGAGTGGCTTCGGATTATCATAACCAACATAAACGCCAGTCACCAAATCTGGTGAGAAGCCCATAAACCATCCGTCTTTGAAATCATTCGTTGTTCCCGTCTTTCCGCCAAGAGGGCGTCCCAGCACAGAAATCGAGCGTCCAGTGCCATTATCGACTACGCCTTTCAGCATATATGTCACCTGATAGGCCGTCACAGGATCAATAACAACTTCACGCATATCTGGGCGCGGCGGCGGCGGACTTCCTGTCCACTCGTCGACAAAACATTCGCTGCAAGCGTCGCCGTGACGATATATCGTTGCGCCTTGACCGTCTTGAACACGGTCAAGAATTGTGGCTTCAACTTTTTTACCGCCGTTTACGAGCATGGAATACGCTGTCGCAAGGCGCAACACAGTCGTTTCTCCTGCCCCAAGTGCCCAAGCGAGTTCGGGCTTGACTTCATCATAAATGCCCGTGTCTTCGCCATACCTCTTAATGCCTGACATACCTATGTCATTGGCCATCCGGACTGTCATTGCATTTTTAGATTTCTCTAGGCCGAAGCGGAGTGTCTTCAAGCCGTAAAACTTGCCCTGATTATAGTTGGCAGGTTTATAGAACAACTCACAATCTTCGCCTTCAACTTCATTACCGTCTTCATCAATTTTGATCTTACTATTATTTGTGCGGCGCAGGCTGGGAGTGTCACCTTCTACCTTTTCTTCTTCGAGCAAAGCGCGGCATTCGTCTGCATCTTGGCGTTCAATAACGAAGGGCGCGTCAAGCACTTGAGTGGCGGGCGTATAGCCTTCATCAATCGCGGCCGCATAAACAAAGGGCTTGAAGCCAGAACCGGGCTGACGATAAGCTTGAGTGGCGCGGTTAAATTGGCTTTGCTCAAAACTGTAGCCGCCAACTAGCGCAAGAACACGGCCCGTATGCGGATCCATCGCCACTATGCCGCCGTTCACATCTGGAACCTGGCGAATATTGTAGGTTTCCGTTTTTGTATTCTTCTGCGCATCGACAAGGATAACGTCTCCGGCGTTGACCACGTCCGTAATTTTGCTGGGCGCTTTGATATTGCGTCCGCTCTTTGTTGGCTTGCCTGCCCATTGGACGTCTTTGAGATGAAGTAGACCTTTTGATAAACGCTGATAATCACCCGTGAATTCAGCCTCTTTCTCTGGTTTTTGTGTGAGTTCATCTGCAAAACCAAGCATAGCTGTGTCACCTTCAATCGACAGGACGAGCGCAACGCGCCAGCTACCAATATCGCGCGGCGCATCTATCTCATTAAGTTTCTTTTTCCAATCCGCGAAATCCTCAATGCGCGCAAATGCGCCTCGGTAGCCGCGGCGGCGGTCAAAGGCAACTAGACCCTTTCGCAGAGACTTTCGCGCGGCAAGCTGCAGGCGCGTGTCAAGCGTTGTACGAATAGATAGACCCCCTTCGTAAAGTTCGTCCTCTCCATAGAGTTCGAAAACTTGCTTGCGCGCTTCCTCAACAAAATACTCAGCCGCAAGATATTCTTCTCCGGCAAACCGCTCTTGAACGATAATATCAGTTGCCTTGGCCTCTGTAATTTGTTCCGGCGCCGCATATCCATCTTCAGCCATACGGTCGAGTACATAATTACGGCGGCGAAGAGCTCGCACTTTCTTAGCAGGGTCGCCGACCTGATAATTCGCAGGACCTTTGGGCAGAACCGCAAGATAAGCGATTTCAGCTAAATTCAAATCCTTCATCGGCTTACCGAAGTAATTCAGAGACGCTGCAGCAACACCATATGCCCCACGTCCAAAATAAGGCTCATTAAGATAAAGTTCCAAAATTTGATCTTTGCTCATCGCCTTTTCAATACGGTTGGCGATGATCGCCTCGCGAACTTTACGCTCAACCGTGCGCGCGTTACCCACTTTAAAGTTCTTCGCGACTTGCTGCGTAATTGTCGAACCGCCTTCCAAGCGGCGGCCTTTCATAACATGGCCCACATTGGCGACCATCGCGCGCACGAATCCACGCTCATCAAAACCGTCATGAGTGTAAAAGCGCTGGTCTTCGGCGGCAACAAAAGCGTGTTGAAGTTGTTTAGGCACCGACTCGATAGGCACGAAGACGCGGGCCTCTTTCCTGAATTCTGAAATCAGCTTGCCATCGCCCGCATGGACACGTGACATGATGGGCGGCCTATAATCTTGGAGTGTTTCGACGGACGGAAGGCCTTTGGACGCGCGAATAATGAAGACGGCAACGAAAATGACGGCAATGATAGCTATAACAACGCCAATCGCGATGAGCCACTTCAATATTTTTAAGAACTTTTGCATCAAACTTCGCTCGACTTACTCACTTTAGTGCACGTATTCGCGCGCTATTGCGGCGGAATCAAGACATAAGATAGGTGATATGCAGTAGACAATGTGGCCACATATTACCAATAGAAAGATTCGCCTATTAGGCGACCCTAACCTCTCAAACAAAGCGCGTCACGACTTTTGCTTGTCAAAATGAAGATTTATTGCGCGTGTCACTGACTTTAAAACCTTCTTACGATGCGTCTTATTATTTAGCAGCGCTTCATCTTGCGCGTTTGAGATAAACCCAAGCTCCAGCAGCACAGCCGGCACATCGGGTGCAAGCAAGACAAAGTAGCCTGCACGGCGATGTGTATTTCCAATGAGATGAGTTGAGTTTGAAAGTTCGGCAATTAGAGATTCCGCGAACTCGTCTGACTGACTTGCCGTTTTTCGCTGGGCAAGGTCGACAAGAATATCACCAACAGGGTCGCTTTGCTCACTCAGGTCAACATCCATAATCCAGTTTTGCGAATTCACAATCCGTTTAGATCGATTCACAGCACGGTCCGCTAGCGTATAAACTGAGGCCCCGCGCGCTGAGCCGCTTGCCGTGGCATCTGCATGAATTGAAATAAACAGGTCGGCTCCGCCTGCCCTCGCAATACGAAGACGTTCCTCATGAGCAACATATACGTCTTTTTTACGCGTCACTATGACATCATATCGACCCGTAGCTATCAGCTGCGATTGCAGCTCAAGCGAAGCAGCGTAGGTGATAACTTTCTCTCTTGTGCCTGCAGCCCCAATCGCGCCAGGATCATACCCCCCATGCCCTGGATCAATCACAATCACTGGCTTGCGCGGCGGCTTTGACGGCGTTTTCGTCGTAGACTGAGGTTTCAACCTGGGATAAGGCGCGGCGCCTTTAAAATAGCGCGGGGCGTCAATATCATA
>CAZFWZ010000022.1:20233-29089 GCA_964522765.1 uncultured Caulobacterales bacterium
TCAACCTGGGATAAGGCGCGGCGCCTTTAAAATAGCGCGGGGCGTCAATATCATACCTCTTCGCCGTTTGAAGAGGCGCTGCCATTGCCGCAGTGTCCAGCACAGGCTCACTCGGAGGTGCGTTTGATTTAAAAATGAGCGTTAGAATATTGCCGCTGATGAAATGCGCTGGAATCAAATTTTTGGAATTTAAGTCGATGACAAGCCGCAAGTCATCTTCAGTCCGGCCTCTTCGCGCGAATCGTACAGACGCCACGGCTCCTGTACCAGCAACGCGGTTGCCTTTATTAACGATTGAATAATCCGCATCTTTGTAATCCAGGACGATACGGGGTTTACCCTCTGAGATAGCAAACATATTGTCTGCTTCCCGCGCGGTTTGGTCAAAACTTAGCTGGACTTCAGTTGCCGCGTCGGTTTGATTCACCGTGACAGCCGTTAATGTCTGCGCGAAAGCCGCTGCGCCGCTTGCAGCAAGCAGTAACACCCCCCATATGACTCTTAAGAAACGCAATTTAGACCCTTTTATACTTAATGAACCCTTTATAACTCCTAAGGCGTTAGCAGAGTCTTACAACAAATCATGGGAGTCCATAAAAAGGCTTTGCACCTCAGCGCAAATTAAGGCACTAAAGACCTCTCGAAGGCAGAGCACTCAACCCTTAAAGTCAGACTTTAAGCCGTGCCGCCTCTCCCAAAACGCATCATGGGATGCATCATCACTGCGAGCTTCGCAGTCAAACAAGAGTTACAATGAACCAAGTGTTGAAAGATATGTTATCTAGCACAGCCTTCGCTGGCACAGCACTACGTTTTGTCCGAACACTACAATCAAATTTATACCTGCCCGCTGGCGTACCACGCCAAATCCCGTCTCACCCCATGATTATGAGGTTTGCAGACGATGTTCAGGGGCATATTGGAGAATACTATGTCAAAGAAAATGTTAATCGACGCCTCCCACCCGGAAGAAACTCGGGTTGTCGTCGTCAATGGAACACGTGTTGAAGAACTAGATTTTGAGAGCCGTAATAAACGGCAAATCCGCGGAAATGTCTATCTAGCCCGCGTCACACGTGTAGAACCCTCACTACAAGCTGCTTTCGTTGAATATGGCGGGAACCGTCACGGTTTCCTAGCCTTTAGTGAAATTCATCCTGATTATTACCAAATCCCATTTGAGGACCGCGCCAAATTACTTGAAGATGAAGAAGCTTCAAATAAAGCAGAAGCCGAAGATGAAGAAAAAGCCGTCGCTAAGAAGTCTCGCGGCGGACGCCGTAAGTCTGCCCCCAAAGATGAAGATGATAGCAAAGAGTTGGATGAACATGAAAACGAAGATGATTCCGAATCTCATTCCGATGAAAATGATCTGGACAACGAAGAGTTAGACCCCAACCTTGATGCTTCTGAAGAGGATGTGTCCGACGAAGCAGACGCAGAGGTTGCAGGTGAACAGAACAAAGTCGCTGTAATACGCCGCAAACGTATCAGCCGCCGCCGCTATAAAATCCAAGAGGTCATTAAACGTGGCCAAATTATGCTTATTCAAGCGGTTAAAGAAGAACGCGGTAATAAAGGCGCCGCGCTAACGACCTATCTTTCGCTTGCAGGACGTTACTGCGTTCTTATGCCAAATACACCGCGCGGCGGAGGTATTTCGCGCAAGATTAGTAACGGCGCAGACCGCAAACATCTCAAAGCTATTGTAAATGACCTCGACGTGCCGCCTGGCATTGGCGTTATTGTGCGGACTGCGGGATCAAAGAAAACGAAAACCGAAATTAAGCGCGATTATGATTATCTCACGCGTCTCTGGGAAGAGATTAAAGACACGACAATGGCTTCCAATGCTCCCGCCCTGATTCACGAAGAAGGCAATCTTGTTAAACGCTCAATTCGCGACCTGTATAATAAAGATATCGACGAAATTTTAGTGCAAGGTGAAGACGCGTATAAATCAGCTAAGGCTTTCATTAAAATGCTGATGCCGAGCCATTCAAAAAATGTGAAGCAGTACAAAGACAATGTGCCGCTTTACCTGCGCTATGAAGTCGAAAAGCAGATTGAAAACAGCCTGCAATCCGTTGTGCAGCTTAAATCAGGCGGCTATCTTGTTATTCATCCAACAGAAGCCCTTGTCTCTGTAGACGTAAACTCTGGCCGTTCCACAAAAGAGCGCAATGTTGAGCGTACGGCGCTGAAAACCAACCTCGAAGCTGCAGAAGAAGTAGCTCGCCAAATGCGCCTACGTGATCTCGCTGGGCTTATCGTTATCGACTTTATCGATATGGACGAAAACCGTAATAATCGCGCCGTTGAAAAACGTATGAAAGAGATGCTAACCGAGGACCGCGCCCGTGTACAAATGGGGCGTATATCTCAGTTCGGCCTTATGGAAATATCCCGCCAACGCCGCCGCCGTAGCCTCCTTGAAGGTTCGACAGCCTCTTGCGAGCATTGTGATGGCGTAGGCCGTAAACGGACCATTGAAAGCTCCGCCCTTGCGGCTATCCGCGCGGTTGAAGAAATCGGTGTAAGGGGTCAAGCTAAACGGGTGAAGCTGAAGGTTTCACCAGATGTAGCCCTGTATATCTTTAATGAAAAGCGTGACTTGCTGACTCATGTTGATGAAGAATTCAACTTATTCACAGAGCTATCTGGTGACGATAACCTGATCCGCCCCTCTTACGCCATTGAAATTGTTGAAAAATCTGGAAATAAAAAAGACCCGCTTGAAGATATCGAGAAAGAGAACCGTAAGCTTGATCATGAAGCACGCCAGAAATCCAAACGCCGACCAAAGCCTAAAAACGAGGATGGAGATGAGGACGAAGTAGAGAATAAATCGTCATCAAATTCCGAAACTTCCAACCGCTCCGATACGGATGAAGAAGGTGGCCGCAAACGCCGCCGCCGCCGCGGCCGCCGCGGGGGACGCAATAAAAAGCGCGAAGACGGTACAGATGAAAATGGGAATGCCGAAACGATAGACGCATCAACTGACGTCAAAACTGACGATAAGGATGATCTGCCGGAGAAAAAATCATCCCGCCGCAAAGGGCGTAAACGTAAAGCACCTACGCGGACAAATGAGGACAGCTCTGAAGACGCACAGGTCTCGCAAACCGAACCTACTCCAGTCGCTAAAAAAGAAGATGAAAACTCACCTACTCTAAAACGTAGCGCAGGTGTACGCAAAGCCCCTACGCGAAAATCTGAAGACGATTCAGCCCCTGAGCCAGCGCCTAAGAAGCGCTCGCGCAAGAAAGCGGCACCAAAGGCTAAAGTCTCTAAGGAAAAAGCTAAGACCTCAACAGCTCGGACACGTCCGGCTCCAAGTAAGAACACTGAAGAAGCCCCAAAGAAAGCTCCGGTTAAGCGTAAATCGGCGGCTAAGAAAGTTCCGGAAGCGACTGTGTCAAAAACGACAGCTAAGTCAAAGGCTCCTGCTCGCAAAGCGGCCCCTTCAAGGGCGGCAAAACCCAAAGAAGAGCCCGCTACAAAGCCAGCGCCTAAGAAACGCAAAGCGTCGGCTGCTAAGACCGCAACAAAAAAAGCGCCTGCGCGTAAAAAAGCGCCTGCTAAAACTAAAACCACAGCAAAAGTGAAAGGCAGTGAAGCAAAACCAAAGACAAAGAGACGCAAAGCACCTGCTAAAAAGGCAGCCCCTGACCCTGAACCTGTGCCAAAATCCACCGTGCCAGCTAAACCAAAAGCAAGTATAAAGCCAGACGTGCCAACTGATGCACCGAGCGGGGATAACAAAAAAGGTAAAAAGAAGGGCGGCTGGCTCTCACGCATTTTAAAATAGTCCGCCGCAATCAATATATCGTGACTGCTTTTGGCGCTATTTCTTACAGCCCGTTCACTTGACCTTAGCCCGCGAAACATAGATGTTTCGGGGGTTATCTACTTTGGAATAAAGATGTCATTACAAAAGACAAAATTAACTTATAAAACGGCTCTTAAAGCTGGTGCGACCGCGATGCTCACGGCCGTTATGATGGTGAGTTCAACCCTGCCCGCTATGGCACAATCCCTTATTCGAGATACGGAAATTGAGGACACACTTGAGGACTTTACAACTCCACTCTTGAAAGCTGCGGGACTGAACTCGGACAATGTTGATCTTTATATTGTGAACGACAATTCGCTGAACGCGTTTGTAACGCGTGGGCAAAACATCTTTCTGAATACAGGTCTCATTCAGCAGGCTGAGACACCGCTTCAATTAAAAGGCGTTATCGCTCACGAGGCAGGCCATATTGCCGACGGACGCATCGCCCGTTCAGATTACGGCAATCGCAACGCTTATGGCTCAATACTTCTCGCAGCTGGTTTAGGTATCGCAGCAATTTTGGCGGGTGAAGGCAGTGCGGGCGCGCTAATCTTAGGCGGATCACAACAATTTGGCCAAATCGATGTCCTCGCTAACACGCGTGTCGGTGAGTCAGTTGCCGACCAATATGCGGTGGATTATCTAGAACGCACGGGTCAATCGGGCGAAGGCCTAATTCAGTTTTTTGAAAAATTCCGCTATCAGGAAGTTTTCTCCCAAGCCCGCCGCTATCCGTACTTTCGATCTCATCCGCTTTCTTCTGAACGGATTGACAGCCTGCGTGAGGTTGTCAGCGAAAGCCCGCATTACGGTAAGCCAGATTCCGATGAAGATATAAAGCGCCTGAACATGGCAAAAGCAAAATTGCAAGGCTTTCTAGATTCGCCACAGCGCGTATTCTCGCAGTTTCCTGTAGCGGATCAATCTGATGAAGCCCGCTACGCGCGTGCCGTTGCCTCGTTTAAAGGAGCTGATCTTCGAAACGCACTTAAAGAAATTAATAGTCTAATTGAAGATCATCCTAATAATCCTTACTTTTATGAGCTTAAAGCGCAGATGCTTTTTGAAAGCGGCAAAGGCCTAGAATCCCTTGCGCCCGCAGAACGAGCCCTGACACTAAAGCCAGAAACACCACTTTTTCAACTCGCCCTCGCCCAAGCCTTGCTTGAGCAAGCTGATCCGAAAAGTGTTGCCCGTGCTATCACTTTATTGAAATCTGCACTGCGGAAAGAAAATGATAATGGCTCCCTATGGTATTACCTCTCTCAAGCTTACGGAAAACAAGGAAAAGAAGCGTTAGCGAAATATGCTGTCGCTGAGCAAGCGTTTAGCGGCGGAGACATGCAACGCGCCATGTCCTTCGCCGAACGTGCCCAAAAAGATATGGATTTCTCCACCCCACAATATCGCCGCGCTGCTGACATTGTCGTGATTGCGCGGACAAGACTTGCCTCAAAAGGCAAAGACCGCTACCGCCCTAGACCATAAAGAAGTTTTAAGATGCCCGCATTAGGCTGTGGCTAAATACGGAGACATTGCCATGAAATTACTCACTACGACTGCCATCACAATTGCGCTGCTTGCCTCTGCGGGTTGCGCCCAAGCTCAATCCTCTGCTCCTGTAGACCGCGCGCAAATTGAAGCGGTTATCAAAGACTATTTGATGAAGAACCCTGAGATTATCGCAGAGGCACTTGACGAACTCGACCGCAAGGAAGAAGCGGCTATGATGGCATCTGTTCGCAACGCGATTGAAAATGATTCGCGCGACGTAAAAATCGGACCCGCAAATGCAAAGGTCACGATTGTCGAGTTTTTTGATTATAACTGCGGCTATTGCAAACGCTCAACGGAATGGGTGAATAAGACCATCAAAGCTCATCCAAATGATGTACAGGTAATCTTCAAAGAACTTCCGATTCTTGATGGCCGCACAAAAACATCTCGCCCAGCAGCAAAGGCAGCCCTTGCCTCTCATAAACAAGCTAAGTATTTAGAAATGCATACGGCCCTCATGGAGGCCAGCGGCCTTACCCCAGACCGCATTAATGAGATTGCCAAAAAAGCAGGCGTGAACGTCGCACAGCTCGAAAAAGATATGAAAGACCCTGAACTTGATATCATATTGGAAGATACGCTTCTTCTAGCCAATAGAATTCCATCGCTGACAGGCACACCATTTTTCATCATCAACGATATGATGATTGCGGGCGCGGATACGGACCGTCTCCAAGCCTCACTCGAAGCTGCACTTGAAGGCTAAAACGTTTAAGCGCAAAGTAAAACCTAACATGTGAGGTTTTATGCTGCCCTTCTTTCAGGCACTCCTGCCCGTCATTATCATTGTCGCCATAGGGCGTTTTTTGGCCTGGCGAAATGTGATAAAAGCGGAAGGCTGGAGCGGCATTGAACGCGTAAGCTATTTCCTCTTATTCCCAGCCCTCATTATCCGAGAAATTGCGCGCGCGCCGCTTGAAACGACCCCGTGGGGGCTAGCCGCGGCGCTCGTTGGAGCCCAGCTCGCTTTGGGCGCTATTGGGCTGCTTGCAAACACGTCACGAGGCACACCCGCCAAAGGATCGATCATTCAATCGAACGTGCGCTGGACGGCCTTTGTGGCTCTCTCAATTGCAGGGGCGTTGTTTGGCGGTGAAGGTTTAGCCCTCGTCGCTATCTCGGCGGCCGCCATGATACCTATTGCAAATATACTCTCCGTAGGGGCGCTAACCAAATATGCGGAAGTGACGCCGGGGCGAGTCCCAAATGTTATGCATGACCTAGCATCCAACCCGCTGATAATTGCTTGTATTATTGGCATAGGTCTAAACCTGATAAAACTTCCGCCTACAGGCATTGTTGATAAAACTTTTTCTCTTATGGGTCAGTCAGTGATAGCGCTTGGCCTACTGACCGCGGGGGCTGGCGTCGATTTAGACTCACTCAAACGTGCAGGCGCTCGTACTTTTCTGTGGTCTCTCGTCAGGTTATGTGGATTACCGCTCTTGGCTATTGGATTTGGATTATTGCTTGGCCTCCCCCGCCTGCACATATTGATTGCCGTAATATGCACGTCTACGCCAACAGCGACAAACTGTTATATCCTCGCCAAACAGCTAGGCGGAGACGCGCCATTGTCGGCCAATCTAATTGCAGTTCAAACAGTGTTATCGGTTCTAACCATGCCGCTAATTTATTTTCTCGCACTAGCTCTTGTCGGCGCTTAAGCCGCTTTGCGAAACTCGGAAATAGCGCTTGCCGCAGCCTCGATAATCTCAGAGGGTTTTAGCCCTGCGCTCAATCCTTCGCTAAGTGTGCGCCGCCAAAGCCTTGCGCCCGGTTGGCCCATATACAGCCCCATGATATGGCGAATAAGTGCTTTCGCCGAACGGTCATTCTCTTGGCAGCCCTGAGCATATCCGACCAGTTTTTCAATTATATCTTCACGTGACAGGCTGATGCTTGGTTTGCCGAAAACGCGGGCGTCAATCTGCGTCAACATCCAAGGGTTATGATAGGCGGCGCGGCCAAACATGACCCCGTCAAGTCCATCTGCCGCTTCGAGTGCCTCTTCAATATCTGTCAGCCCGCCGTTCAATATGATTTCAAGATTTGGAAATTGTATTTTCATCTGCCGTACAAGATCATAATCGAGCGGCGGGACATCTCTATTTTCCTTTGGGGACAATCCCTTTAGCCAAGCTTTGCGGGCGTGAACAATAAAGTGACTGCACCCTGCTTTAGCAACGGTTTCAATGAAATTTGGAAGCGTCGATTCAACATCTTGATCATCCACACCAAGACGGCATTTAACGGTAACGGGTGTATCCGTTGCTCCCGCCATAGCAGAGAAACACTCAGCAACCAGCTGCGGGTCTTTCATCAAACAGGCGCCAAATGCCCCCGACTGAACGCGGTCAGAAGGACATCCAATATTGATGTTAATTTCGTCATAGCCCTCAGCAACTCCGATTTCAGTCGCCTGCGTAAGTTTACGCGGATCTGAACCGCCGATTTGCAACGCTACGGGGTGCTCAGCCTTATTAAACGACAAAAGTTGTTCTCGCGGTCCATGAATTACGGCGTCCGCCACGACCATCTCAGTATAAAGCAAAGTGGTCGAGGACAGCTGACGATGAAACCAACGGCAATGCCTATCCGTCCAATCCATCATGGGGGCAACACTGACTGTAAAATCTTGAGTTTTATGCATTTTTGTTATTCTTCGATCACTTAAAACAGAAGGCTTTTATCCCTAGTTACCGCCCAAAATCAACTTTTGGCACAATAGTTACCACCGCTACTCGCTGGCACTGCACACTGTAGAATTTGTTTACATCAATTTCCACTGATTGCATACGAAATGGCAACTATCGTAAAACTCAGCTCAGGTAATTACCGCGTCCAAGTCAGACGTAAAGAACAATATGCCTCAAAAACCTTCAGACGCAAGGCCGATGCTTACGCTTGGGCGCTCAAAGCTCAGCGGCGATCGGATCAAGGTCGAGCCATTAAAGCGCCAATGACGATGGACTACGCCGCCGTGTAGCCGCCATCGATGGTTAGAATAGCACCTGTGATGTGCGTTTCTCTTGACACGAATATAACAGCGCGCGCGATCTCCTCTGGCTCTGCGACAGCCCCGATAGGTATGCTTTGAATATTGCGCTCCACAACTGTTTCAGAAAGTTTCGGGTCGGCATGTTTCGAATACAGCATAGGTGAATTAATCGCGCCGGGCGCGACGGCATTTACGGTGATACCGCGAGGGGCTAGTTCTAGCGCCATGGTTTTTGTCAATTGATTCACTGCACCTTTAGAGGCGCAATAAGCCGCTAAGCCAGCGGCGCCGACTTGTCCGCATGTTGAGGATAGATTGACGATTGCGCCTTTACTTACGGCTTGTTTGGCAAAGGCACGGCTAAAATAAAAAACGCCATCGACATTTATGGACATAAGCTCAGACCATTCCGCGTCTGATGTATCTTCTGCCGATTTGCGCAATATCGTTCCCGCAT